>JAZSJL010000049.1:0-7717 GCA_045534355.1 Acutalibacteraceae bacterium | reverse complement strand
ATACTCTCTGGATAAGGGTTATATCCTTACTTGTCTCCGTCTTAGAGTTAATTTATTAAGAGAATAATACTCTTATTTTGCTTTTTTGTCAACAGAATTATTCTTCTGTTGCTTCCTCAGGCTTTTTCTTTGGCTCAATTCTACCGTAGAGAGAGGTGCTTACGTCTACCTTTTTCTCTCTTGGCTCGGCAGGAGTTTCAGGCACATATGGTGCTCTCCTTTGTCTGCCGTTGCCACGTCTGTCGCCACGACCGTTGCCTCTTCTCTCGCCACCTTCAGGAGTAATTACAACTCTTCTTCTGTCGCCTTCGCCTACAGAGTGAGAGGTAACACCTTCAATTTCCTGAATTGCTGTGTGAATAATTCTTCTCTCATAAGGATTCATTGGCTCAAGAGCTGTGCTCTTTCTGTACTTAAGCACCTTGTTTGCCTGGCGCTTTGCAAGAGCTCTGAGTGTTTCCTCACGGCGACTTCTGTAGTCACCTACATTAAGAGCAACTCTCTTGTTGTTATCCTCAAAGCGATTAACAAAGAGTCTTGTAAGGTACTGTAAGGCGTCGAGAGTTTCACCTCTTCTGCCTATGATGTTGCCGTAATCCTCTTCGCAGATAATCTCGAAGAAAATATCTTCATCTGTTTCCTTTGCTGTAACAAGCACACCTGCAAAGCCCATACCCTCAAGAATTGACTTAAGGTAGTTTGTAGCAGGAGTTTCCTTTGCTTCGATTGCAGATAAATCTATTGCAGGAGCTGCTTTCTTTTTAGGAGCCTCTTTCTTTGGGGCTTCCTTTTTAGGCTCTTTTTTAGGAGCCTCCTTCTTTGGCTGCTTCTTTTCGGGAGCCTTGCTCTTTGGCTTATCCTGTGGCTGCTTTTTTGGTGCCTTAGGAGCTTCCTTCTTTGGCTCTGCCTTGCCATCGTCATAGCTTGCCTTAACCTGTGCATCTGCACCACCGAAAAGGCCTAAAATCTTCTTTTTAGGGAAGGTAACAATTTCAACCTTTACATCTGCATCTAACGGAGCGTTTAAGTTGGCAATAGCCATTTTCTGTGCTTCCTCTATAGTTGATGCAACGCCGATTGCTTCTTTTATCATAATTACACCTTATTTCTTCTCGTTTTCAACACGGCGCTTAACATTATTCTCTCTTGAGCGCCTTGTAACTGTTTCATCTACCATCTGTTGAGCAATAACCTTTTTAGGGCTATAGAGTGCTGTAAGTACAACCTGCTGAATAAATGAAATAATGTTTGAAATAATCCAATAAACACCTACGCCTGCAGGGAACATAAATGTAAACCACAGAGACATTACAGGTGACATAAATGTCATACAACCCATTGAAGGATTCTTTGCCATTTCAGGATTCTGCTTACGCTGTTTAAAGTACATAAACACAGAGGATGCAAGTGCTGTAAGACCTGCAATGATAGGAATTAACCACAGAGCATTAAATTCTTTTGCATTTGGTGTCTGTGTAAGGTCAATACCCATAAATGTAAAGTTCTCTTTAAGGTTTGCAAGTGCATCGATATCCTCCTGTGAAAGAATCTGACCAAGAGAATCCTTAAACTCTGTGAATTTGTTAAGAACGTTGATTTCCATCATTCTTGAAGTATTGTTGTTTTTGCCTGTTTCTACAACAACACCCATAAATTCTCTGATTTTTTCAACCTTATCTGCGCTGAAATTCAGAACCTTTGTAAGTGGTGCGTAAATAACACCGTAAAGACCGAGCATAACAATCATCTGAATTAAAAGAGAGGAACAGCCCATATTAGCTGCACCGAAGCCCTCACGCTGATAGAGAGCCTGGGTTTCCTCCTGAATCTTCTGCTGATTGCCTGCATATTTCTGCTTAATCTTGTTAAGCTTTGTGTTAAGACGAACCTGCTTCGCACTATTCTTCTGCGGACTGATTGAGGTTGGCAAAAGAAGGAGTCGAACAAGTATTGTAATTAAAAGGATAGACAGAATGTAGTTGTCTGTAAGTGCGTAAAAACCACTGAGCACCCAACCGAAGGGTACTGCGAGAAAATCTCTCATTACTTTAATTTCCTTTCCTTTTTTTGAAGGAGCTTACTTTTTCTCCTTTTTCTTTGGAACAGGGTCAACGCCACCCGGAAAGAATATGTTGCAGCGCATAAGCCTGCGTATTGTTAAAAGCGTACCTTTAAAAGCGCCCCACTCCTCCAATGCTTCAAGAGCATATTGTGAGCAGGTAGGGTAATATCTGCACTTGGGGCCGAAAAGAGGAGATATTCTTCTCTGATAAAACCTTATGAAGGACATAAGAGCTTTTTTCATTCTTCCTCACCCTCCGGCATAAGCATACCTTGGTTACGGAAAATCTCCAGCATAATCTCTGCTAAGCGTGTGCTTTTAACGTATTTTGTTTTAGACCTTGCCACTATGACTATATCGTACTGTGGAATAACCTGAGAACAAACGCTCCTGAAGGCCTCTTTAAGAAGCCTCCTTGAACGGTTACGCTCAACTGCATTGCCAATCTTTTTGCTTGTTGTTATACCAATACGGCAAATTCCCGCGCGGTTCTTTGAATAGTAAATAACCAGCGCAGGATCAGTGATACTTATTCCCCTATTATACAGCCGACGAAAGTCAGGATTACTTTTAAGTGTGACGAAGTCTGACACATTATTTCCCTCAGGGAGCTTCCCTTAATTAGTATGTGAGCTGCTTTCTGCCTTTTTTACGACGACGTGCAAGTACCTTGCGACCGTTTCTGTCTGCCATTCTCTTACGGAAACCGTGTTCCATCTTTCTGTGTCTTTTCTTTGGCTGATAAGTTCTTTTCATTTTTATTTCTCCTATCTATTTTTCAGGTATTATTTACAGAAGTTATAAGTAGTGTGGTAAATCAAAACCTGTATTTTATTTAACTACACAATAGTCGTGCACATAGCATTATATAAAAAATACAGTAAAAAGTCAATAGGTTACTTGTAATAAACTTGTATTGAAAATTCAACATATATATGTTATTATATTACAGATTTATTAGAGAAAACTATTACTTATAGGAGATGATTATAATGAGCGAATGCACACACGATTGCAGTACCTGCTCACAGAACTGCGCTTCAAGGCAGCAGCCCGAAAGCCTGGTAGAAAAACCACACCAGCTTTCAAACATTAAAAAGGTAATTGGTGTAGTAAGTGGTAAGGGTGGCGTTGGTAAATCCCTTGTAACCTCTCTTCTTGCCGTTACAATGCAGAGAAGAGGCTTTAAGTCTGCTATTCTCGATGCTGATATTACAGGTCCTTCAATACCAAAGTCCTTTGGCATAAAAGAAAAGGCAATGGGCACGGAAAACGGCATTTTACCCTGCAAGACCAAAACAGGTGTTGAGATTATGTCTGTTAACCTTCTTCTCGAAAACGATACAGACCCTGTTGTATGGAGAGGCCCTGTTATTGCAGGTGCAGTAAAGCAATTCTGGACAGATGTTATCTGGAATGACGTTGATTTTATGTTTGTGGATATGCCTCCCGGAACAGGCGACGTTCCACTTACAGTTTTCCAGAGCCTTCCTGTTGACGGAATTGTTATTGTTGCTTCCCCACAGGAGCTTGTTGGTATGATTGTTGAAAAGGCAGTTAAAATGGCTAACCTTATGAACATTCCAATTATTGCCCTTGCAGAAAATATGGCATATTTTGTTTGTAACGATTGTGGTAAAAAGCACTTCATTTTCGGTGAAAGCCACATTGAAGAGGTTGCAAAGGCACACAACGTTGATATCGTTTCACAGATTCCTATCAACAACAAGCTTGCTGCTGCAGTAGACGCCGGTGCAGTTGAGCTTTTTGAAGGCGACTGGCTGGACAATATTGCAGACGAATTATTAAAGCTTTTATAAAAAGAACCGGGGGCTGTAAATACAGCCCCTATTTTAAAAGGTACGACTATGAAGAAAACTATACTTTTAGACCTTGATAACACAATCATAGATTTCAACGAATGTGCAAGGCACTCCATAATGGGCATTTTCGAGGATTTAGGCTTTCCATATGATGAAAACGTTTTTAACACCTTTATACGTGAGAACGTGAAAATCTGGAAAAGGCTTGAGCTGGGAGAAATAGATAAGCCCTTTTTAAGAGCAAACAGGTGGAATATCATTCTCGAAAAGCTGGGTATTGATTACGACGGCACAATAATTGAGGAGCGCTTCGAAAACGGTGTTGCAAAGGGTGCCTACCCTGTTGAGGGTGCATATGAATTGCTTGATTATTTATACCCCAAATACAACATTTACATAGTTTCAAACGGCTTCCGTTTTGTGCAGGAAAGCAGAATAAAAATCGGTAACTACGGCAAATACTTTAAGGAGCTGTTTTTATCGGAGGATATCGGGATTCAGAAGCCTGATATAAGATTTTTCGAATACTGCTACGAAAAAATCGGTTTCCCTCCAAAGGAAGAATTGGTTTTAATTGGCGACAGCCTTTCTGCTGACATTAAGGGTGGAAACGATTTCGGCATTGATACCATTTGGTTCAATAAAAATGGTGACCCACCAAGTGATATTATAAAGCCTACGTATACTGTAGAAAAGCTAAAGGATATTGAAAAAATATTATAAAAACAAAGACACCACATTTGTTCTATCACATTGAAGAATAGTTGCAAGAAAACTACCCACCACCACGCTAAAAGCGCGGTCCCCCTCCCTATTTGCTAAAGCAAACAGGGATGTAAAGCTATTGCAAAACTCGAAGTTATAGAAAACTTAAAGTATTGCGAAGCCTTTGCATCCCTGTGCGTAAGCATAGGGAGGGGGACCGTTCTTTTATTATTTGGTTGTTTTATATCAGTAAATTACGAATAAATGGATTTTCAGCTAATACTATATCCAAACGGAACGGTGGTGGGTAGTTCTCTTAATGGTTTTCTTCATTAAAAGAACATCAAAAATTAATTAAACGAACTAAACTTCAATTACATATATCAAAAAACTCATATTTAATAACCTTTTCAATATCACAAACAGATATCTCCACTTGATAACCTATTTTACCTGCACTAAAGAATATTTTATCAAAGGAGCGTGCAGATGAGTCGATGGTTGTAGTAAAAAGCTTTTTCATCCCTATAGGTGAGCACCCACCGTGAATATAACCGGTAAGACCTAACAGGTCTTTGGATTTTATCATTTCAATATATTTTTCACCAACAGCAGAGGCTCCTTTTTTCAAATCAAGCTCCTTGCACACAGGCACAAGAAAAACGTAGTGCTGACCTGTTTTACCTACAGTTACAAGGGTTTTGAATACCCGGGAGGGCTCCTCACCTAAAACAGCAGCTACATCCTCACCGGAAATCATCCCAGACCCGGTATAATCGTGCACGTTATATTGAACCTTCTTTTGGTCAAGCAGGCGCATTGCATTTGTTTTATCCGGTTTATTTCCCATAATTGTCACTTCCAAAAATCAAATAATCTGTGTTTTCCTCGCTGTATTCAATCTGCTTTGACCACAGCTTTATGCTGTTTATACGGTCCGTTATTGTAATTACGCCCCTGGATTTTAATGCTTTTGCATCAAAAAGGATTATCATATTAACAGCATTAATACAGAATTTAACTCTTTCTAAAATTGCATCGTCAAAAACTGCCTTTATAAGGTGCCTGTAGAATAAATATGCAAGTATATTTGAATAATCCTTATTGTAGCGCTCGTATAAATCTGTTTTAGATTTATTCAGTTCAACAAAATCATCTGACACTTCAGCTATAAAGCTTGTCCAAAAGTCATCAATAGGCTCTGTGCTTTTGTAGTCCTCAACAATATCGGTCATTTTTTGCTTGGGGAAGCTCTCCCTTGTCATTTTTTCGGTTGCAAGAATAACCTTAAGAAGCTTATCCTCAAGGCTTAAATCTGCAGAGAGAATATCAAAAAGGATCTCTCTGAATGCAGAAATAAAAATATATCTGTCAGATTCAATTATATCCTCTTTGTTTTCAAGATTAATTTTCCCGCCATCGTTTTCCTCACAAAGAGCAAAGCCCTCCTGAAGGAGCAAACGACAAGCCTCCTCACAGCAAAGACCAAGACCACACTCTGTTACACCGGGGAACCACTCGTAAAACCTCGGATGCTCTCTGCAAATATCACAAAGTCCCTTCTCCCCACAGCTTGTGATAATATCGCAAAGGTTATCCTTATTGAGAAATATACACCTTTCACCATCGCAAAGCTTAAAGCAGGTGCTTCCGTCATCTGATTTTGTAAGACCTTTTCGAACCACGTCGCCAAAGCTACCACCCATCTGCTCATAAGCAGAAAGTGTGCTTTCATCAACGTCTATTTCCCAGCCAATACAGCAATTATCTGTACAAGCAGAGGCTATGCACTTGAATTTATCATAAAATGAAGGCTTTATGTAAATCACTTTCAGATGAACTCCTTTACAATTATTTTTTCATCGTTATACACAAACTTAACATCGTGTCCTTTATATTTAAAGCCGTAAACTCTGCTTTCATCGTCGTGGTATTGAGGTCTTGGGTCATAGGAAAGAATATCTGCAATCTCCCGTTTCCACTGACTGCATATTTCTACGCCAGCCTCAAATACAACCTCATAAATTTCATCCTTGAAAGCATCAGAAAAGCCACCCTTTGCATCAGGCACACAATCAACGTACGGAAGATATGGCTTTATATCAAATATAGGCGTACCATTCTTTAAATCTGCTCCGTAGACCTCAAGAATTAATGCACCACTATCATCCTTATGCACACCCTCAAGCTTAACACATGAAAGTCCTAAATTATTAGGTCGGAAGGGTGAACGAGTTGCAAAAACTCCAACTCTTTTATTACCACCCAGCTTTGGTGGTCTGACCGTTGGAGACCACTCACCTGCATTTTCGGAAAAACTCCATATAAGCCAAATGTGAGAATATTGCTCTATATCACGAAGCATATTTTCGTCACGAAACTTTTCGCAAAAAACTATTTCGGATTTTACTGTATTGGCGAGACCACTCTGCCTTGGTATGCCGAATTTTTCACTGAAGCCGTTGCTGATATATGCTATAGGCTCAATTACAAAGCTTGAATCGTTACTCATAAAAAACCACCCTTTGAAATACAATAAATTTTATATCACAAAAGGTGGCTTTCGTCAATTTTAAATTTTAAAAAATAAAACTCCCCAACAATTGTTGGGGAGTGAATTGTTAAAGCTTAAATTACTTAAGTTCAACCTTTGCGCCAGCTTCTTCGAGCTTTGCCTTTGCAGCTTCAGCGTCATCCTTAGAAACAGCTTCCTTGATTGTTGCAGGAGCGCCGTCAACCTTTGCCTTTGCTTCAGCAAGGCCAAGACCTGTGAGCTCACGAACAACCTTGATAACAGCGATCTTGTTTGCACCAACCTCAGCAAGTACAACGTCGAACTCTGTCTTCTCTTCAACAGCAGCAGCGCCACCGTCAACAGGAGCAGCAACTGCAACAGCTGCAGCAGCAGATACACCAAATTCTTCTTCTACAGCCTTATCAAGCTCTGAGAGCTCAAGAACTGTAAGTGTTTTTAATTCTTCAACAATAGCAGTAATCTTTTCAGATGCTATTTTATTTTCCTCCATTTATTTACCTTAGTTTAGGTTTTTATTTTTTTTTTTTTCAGCAGTTATTATTCAGCAGCTGCTTCTGCTGTTTCGCCATCCTTATCAACGATAGCCTGTAC
>JAZSJL010000379.1:0-1548 GCA_045534355.1 Acutalibacteraceae bacterium | reverse complement strand
CCGCTTGGCCTCCGACTTATACCTAAAAGTGCCTCCTTCTGTGACTCTGCAATCTGCGAGGCAGAGGACAATGTAATATACCATATGTGCGACGCCTGTCCTGCCTTTATGGGTCTGTGGAGTGCAGGTACATATGGCAAGGGTAGTGGTTATATTGACGGTAAGCTCTCCCTTTGCGACAAAACAAGTAATGAGAAAGCTGAAAGCACCTCTCTTGACAAGGCTCACTACCCATACTACGTAGGTGAGTTTAACGAGGAGGGCTATGCACCTGTTTTAAAGCACGCTGACAACGAAAGCTACAACAACTACTACGTTGACAGAGGCTACTACATCTACATAAAAGAGGGTGAAGCCTTTACTAAGGTTACGGTAAAGCAAATGAACAAGGACGGCTCCCTTAATGACAAGGACGTGCACGCTAACGTATTCTTTGCATATGCACCTATAAAGATTTACCCCACATATTACCTTTGGGTAAAAAAGAGCACCGACGGTGGCAAAACCTGGGGTGATGGCAAAATCATCAACCAACAAATCGGCTCCTCAGGCTTTACAGGCTTTGCACCGGGCAGAGGTATTACTGTTGATGCAAAGGGTAAAACGAGAGTTCTCTTTGCAATTTACGACAACAACAGCCGTACTGAGTACACAAGTGCCATCTACACAGAGGATGGAGGCGAAACCTGGCACCGTAGCGAAAAGGCAAAAAAGGTTGGCGTTGCCGGAAAAAGCTCCGAAACACAGTTTGTGCTTATGAACAACAATATCATAAGAATGTACTCAAGAAATATTGCAGGATATATAAGCTACTGCGACTCCAAGGACTTTGGTGAAACCTGGGGTGAATACACTCTGGATAAGGCTTTGAAATACTGCTCCAACTGTATGGTTTCATTTATAAACTATTCAAAGGAAATTGAGGGCAAAAAGGCTATTGTAGCCTCCTATCCCTCTCGCAAAATCCGTAAATCCGGTGTAATAAGAATCGGTCTTTTCGGTGAGGATAACAAAGTAGAGTGGAAATACAGGAAGAACGTAACGGACAGTCTTAATCCATTTGATTTTGTATACTCCTGCTTAACAGAGGATTCCCTCGGAAATATACTTGATTTGTACGAAAGTGATAAAGCAGAGTTCACCCTCAAAGCATACTCCTTAGAGGAGCTTATGGTGAAGGACTCAGGCAAGCTTTCACTCATAGACAGTATTAAATCAAGATATTACAATGCTACAAGAAAATGATATCGTATAGATAGGAGCTGTAAAAAAAGCGCAGACCGCATAAAACAATATAAATGAAGGGGGTTCCTGCAGGACTGATACCTGTAAGAACCCCTTAAACTATATGAAAAAAATAAAATTATTAATAATTTCAAGTTTTATGCTACGAACAAACCTCGCCACTCGACGTACCTTTGTACGCCTTCGGGCAAACAAAAACAAGTCCGAAGCCTTGTTTTTGCTCGGTTTGTCGGTTTTGCATCTTGCTTTCCTATCCCCTATAATGGGGCTGTAAAATACTCTCGTTTTTTGCTGCCCCTTGCG
>JAZSJL010000120.1:0-2667 GCA_045534355.1 Acutalibacteraceae bacterium | reverse complement strand
CCCCTGAACTCCTCATTCCTCACTCCTGATTCCTAATTTTCTTGCGAAGCTCTGGCATCTGGCATCTGGCATCTAAAATTGCTTCCCCTTAAGTCGGATCGTAGCCATGTCGTTCTGTGAGCCAAGGAGTTGGCCATTAGTATTGTCTTCCTAAGACCGCTTGGCCTCCGACTTCCCCTGAACTCCTCATTCCTCACTCCTGATTCCTAATTTTCTTGCGAAGCTCTGGCATCTGGCATCTGGCATCTAAAATTGCTTCCCCTTAACGCCTCACGCCTAACTCCTAACTCTGCGAAGCTCTGACGGCTGGCATCTGGCGACCGGCAACTAAAAAGAAGGCTCTTTCGAGCCTTCTTTTTATATCTTTCTAACCTTAATTATATCTTCATTAGCTGTAAGCTTTGCAATTACGCTGTCGGGGATTTTTTCTGCTGCAACGAGTGTGTATGCGAAATCTCCCTTCGCCTTTGAAGAGAAGCCTGTTGTTTCAACACCTGCGCTTGTGAAAGCACCGAGAACGTCGTTCATAACTGTTAAAACATTGTGGTGAATAATTGATACTCTTTCGCCCTGAGCGTCAAGCTCTACATTAGGGAAGTTAACAGAGTTTTTAATATTACCCTTTTCAAGGAACTCTCTGATTTCTACTGCTGCCATATAAGCACAGTTTTCTTCACTTTCAGGAGTAGATGCGCCAAGGTGTGGGAGTGCTGTAACACCTGCAACACCAATAACCTCATCGCTTGGGAAGTCTGTTACATAAGCTGCAACCTTGCCTGCCTCCAAAGCTGCAACAAGGTCAGCACCGTTTACAAGCTCACCACGGGCAAAGTTAAGAATTCTTACACCATCCTTCATCTTTGCGATTGAGTCTGCACTAATCATACCCTTTGTATCCTTTGTGCAAGGAAGGTGAAGCGTTATGTAATCTGCCTTTTCATAAACAGCACCAAGTGAGTCAACGTACTCTGTGTCTGCTGGAAGCTGGTCCTTAAGTGCTTCGTTGAAAAATGGGTCGTAGCCCACAATCTTCATACCTAAAGCATTGGCTGCAACAGCAACAAGTCTACCAATTGCACCAAGACCAACAACACCAAGTGTCTTACCCAGGATTTCAGGACCGGCAAACTGTGATTTACCCTTTTCAACAAGCTTGCCTACGTTTTCGCCCTCTCCCTTGAGAGTTTTGCACCAATCGTATGCAGCTGCAACCTTTCTTGAGGAAAGCATAAGACCTGCAATAACAAGCTCCTTAACTGCGTTTGCATTTGCACCGGGAGTATTGAAAACAACAATACCCTTCTTTGTGCATTCCTCAACAGGGATATTGTTTACGCCTGCACCTGCACGTGCAACAGCAACAGTTTTGTCACTAAATGCGAATTCGTGCATAGCAGCAGAGCGAACAATAATACCGTCGGGACAATCACAGCAATCTGTGATTGCATATTTCTCGTCAAGCTCCTTAAGACCTATTTGAGAAATTTTATTTAAAGTTAAAATATCGTACATTAAAATCAATCCTTTATGAATTTGCTTTTTCGAAATCAGCCATAAACTGAACTAATTTTTCAACGCCTTCGATTGGCATTGCATTGTAGATGGAGGCTCTCATACCACCAACTGTTCTGTGGCCCTTGATGTTCACAAGACCTGCAGCAGTTGCTTCCTTAACGAACTTTGCATCAAGCTCCTCATCACCTGTAATGAACGGAACGTTCATAAGTGAACGATCCTCAGGAACTACCGTACCCTTGAACATTTTGCTGTTATCAAGGAAGTTATAGAGAATTTCTGCTTTTTTACGGTTACGCTCTGCAACAGCTGAAAGACCACCGAGAGATTTAATCCAATCAAGCACAAGCTTGCAGATGTAAATTGTGTAGCAAGGTGGTGTGTTGTAAAGAGAAGCATTATCTGCGTGAATCTGGTAGTTGAGCATTGTTGGAGTAATATCCCTTGCCTTTCCTAACATATCCTCACGGATAATTGCAATTGTAAGACCTGCAGGAGCAACGTTCTTCTGTGCGCCACCATAAACCATTGCAAACTTTGAAATATCAAGTGGCTCTGAAAGGAAGCAGCTTGAAATATCTGCAATAAGAGGAATATCGCCTGTATCAGGAATATCCTTGTAAACTGTGCCGTAGATTGTGTTATTCAGGCAGATGTAAACATAATCTGCATCCGGTCTGAAATCTTCTTTTGTTGTTTTTGGAATGTAAGAGAAGGTTTTGTCTGCAGAGGAAGCAACAGCCTTAACGTCGCCATATCTCTGTGCCTCTGCAAATGCCTTCTTTGCCCACTGACCTGTAATGATATAATCAGCCTTACCTGAGCCATTCATAAAGTTAAGTGGAATTGCCGCAAACTGTGTAGATGCGCCACCCTGAAGGAAAAGCACCTTGTAGTTTTCAGGAATATCCATAAGCTCTCTTAAAAGTGATTCTGCTGACTTGATGATGCTCTCAAAAACCTTTGAACGGTGAGACATTTCCATTACTGACTGACCTGAACCCTCATAGTCAAGCATCTCTGCTGCTGCCTTCTTAAGCACCTCTTCAGGAAGCATTGACGGACCTGCAGAGAAATTGTAAACTCGTGCCATAACACGATTACCCCTTTCATATATAAACAAATAAATTAAAAATATAAAAATGATTATAT
>JAZSJL010000058.1:0-2265 GCA_045534355.1 Acutalibacteraceae bacterium | reverse complement strand
TCTGTTTCTGTTGCCATAACAACGGGGTTGAGAACACCGTCTGCAAGATACTTTGCACGCAGAGGCTTGAAGAATGCGTTGATTTTTGAAAGTGACTTGGGATCAAGGTCAACCTTGTAGCCCTGATTCTTGAGAGCGTATACAAGAGTTTCCGTCGGGGGCTGTGATGTACCGCCGGAGAGGCTTGAAATAGCTGTATCAATTACGTCTGCGCCTGCTTCAACAGCCTTCTGAAGTGTGATGAGACCGAGACCTGTTGTTGAATGAGTGTGAACAACAACGGGAAGCTTTACAGCAGCCTTGATAGCCTTTACGAGGTCGTAAGCTTCCTGCGGAGCAAGGATACCTGCCATATCCTTGATACAGAGTGTCTGTACGCCGAGCTTGGCATAGCCCTCAGCAACCTTTACGTAGTTCTCGATATTGTGAATGGGGCTTGTTGTGTAGCAGATTGTACCCGATGCGATTGCACCGCTCTTAAGAGTCTGGTCAACAGCAACTTCAACGTTGCGAAGGTCGTTGAGTGCGTCAAAAATACGGATGATGTCGATACCGTTTTCTACGCTCTTTGCAACAAACTTACGTACTACGTCGTCAGGATAGTGCTTGTAACCAAGCAGATTCTGACCTCTGAGAAGCATCTGAAGCTTTGTGTTGGGACAAGCTGCCTTGATTGTACGCAGTCTTTCCCACGGATCTTCGCTCAGGTAACGCAAGCATGAGTCAAATGTTGCGCCGCCCCAGCATTCAAGTGAGTAGTAGCCTGCCTTGTCAAGCTCGCTGAGAATCTCCTTGAAGTCGGAGATGGGCATTCTCGTAGCGATGAGTGACTGGTTGGCGTCACGGAGTACGGTTTCAGTGAACTGAACAGTTTTCATCTTTGCCATAACTTTCCTTTCAGGGTGTAAAATCATGTTTTTTGAAACTGCAATTCAGATATGTTTGCTGTTTCAAAAAGTATACAAACTTTCACCCATTTTAATGATATTTAATCATTACTATAGTATCCTTTTTATTGTCAAATTGCAAGCAGTTTAGAATAAATTTATTGCCTTTTCAATATAATCTGCATTATGACGGATATTGCCGTAAATATTCCCATTAAATTGTAAAATATTTATTAATTTTTAATTATAATATTGATATTTATATATTTTTAATTATAATAAAAATTAGCTGAATTAAATTTCCCTTAAAAATATACATAAGGAGCGAAAACAAATGCCTGAATTTACTTACAACATCGTCGAAACACTTGGTGTCCTTTCCGAAACAGCAAAGGGCTGGACAAAGGAACTCAACCTCATCAGCTGGAACAACAGAGAGCCTAAGCTCGACATCCGCGAGTGGGCACCTGAGCACGAGAAGATGGGCAAGGGCGTTACCCTCACAGAGGAAGAGGCTAAGGAAATCCTCAAGATCCTCGCACAGCGTTACGAATAAGTTTTTGACATAATACAATAAAAACAACTGCGTAAGTGTACTTAACGGTACGCTTAACGCAGTTTTGTTTTTTTATGACGAAAATGATAATATTACGTTGCTACGAAAAAAGTACAACCCCTTTAAGAGTTGGTTTGCTACGGACTAAAAAGAGGTAATACGGATGATTTCCGTGTTACCTCTCATTTTTTAGCGCTTATGCCTTTTGTAATGAGCAAGTGCGCATTTCGTTTTCAATAAGCTTAAGTGATAGTATTGTCCCCGGACAATAGTGTTATTTTATTCGCCTAAAAACTCGCGAAGCGAATAACACTGTGCGAAGCACAATATCACTGCGAAGCAATATAACTCGCCTTATGGCGAATAAAACCGGCGTTGTATCCTTACGGGTACAACGCCTACGGGGTGCTTTTTTATTTTAGTAAATCTGCAATTATTGCGTTGGAAATGAGGAAGCCTTCAGGGGTGAGGGAGATTGAGCTTTCGGTTACCTTTACCATACCGTTTTTCTCAAATTTTTTCGCTCGTTCAAAGATTTCAGGAGGTATATCAAAACCGAAACGGGCACGTACTTTGTCGCTTTGCAGACCTTCGTTAAGCCTTAAACGGAGCATTACATACTCCTCAAAGCTGCCGCCTTCACCGTCAGAAATCGGCTGAGCGCTGTCGATAAATTTATGTATATCACGCTCGAAATAAAACCGTTTTCCACCGATAAAGGAGTGCGCTGAAGCACCTAAACCGAGGTACTCGCGGCAATCCCAGTAAATGAGATTGTGACGGCTTTCATAGCCGGGCACAGCAAAGTTTGATATCTCATAC
>JAZSJL010000399.1:0-4269 GCA_045534355.1 Acutalibacteraceae bacterium | reverse complement strand
CACTCAGATGAGGCAAAAACGCAGTAAATCCTGACGGATTTGCGAGTATTTTAACAAAAGCTGAGTGGAAAATACTATCCCAAAATCTGATTCGGATACACTTAACCCACTCTAAGAAGGGTTTAAAATGAATATCTTATTTTTATCAATAGGGCGTTTCGACAGTATAAATCAACACGCTATTTACCCTGATCTTTTAAGAGAATTTAAAAATCAGGGACATAATGTTTACGTTGTAAGTCGCAGAGAGAGAAGAACAGGTCTTCCCACAGAGCTTGTTGAGGAAGACGGCGCAAAGCTTCTTAAGGTCCGTATTGGAAACATAACAAAAACTAACATAATTGAAAAAGGCATTTCTACAGTTCTTATTGAGAGCCAGTACAAATCAGCTATCAAAAAGTATTTCTCCGATGTAAAGTTCGATTTGGTTATGTACTCAACTCCACCCATTACCTTTGCCTCTGTTGTTAAGTACGTTAAAAAGAGAGATAATGCAAAAAGCTATCTCTTGCTTAAGGATATTTTCCCCCAGAATGCAGTAGATATGGGTATGATGTCCAAGGGTGGCTTAAAGGGCATAATTTATAAGTATTTCCGAAGAAAAGAGAAGATACTGTACGCTCTTTCGGACAGAATAGGCTGTATGTCACAGGCAAATGTAGATTACGTTTTGAAGCATAATTCTGAAATATCAAAGGACAGAGTAGAGGTTTGCCCTAACTGTGTAGACGTTGTGGATATGAGCATTTCTCAGGAAAAGAGAGAAGAGCTGAGAAATAAATATAACATTCCTTTAGATAAAAAAGTTTTCGTATATGGTGGTAGCTTAGGAAAACCACAAGGAATACCCTTTGTTGTTGATTGCTTAAGGGCGCAGAAGGGAAATACAGAGGCTTTTTTCCTTATAGTAGGTGCAGGCACTCATTATAAGCTGGTTGAACAGTTTATCAAGGAAGAAAAGCCTGAAAACGTAATGCTTATGGAAAGCCTTCCTAAGGATGAGTATGATGCTATGATTGCTTGTTGCGACGTTGGACTTATTTTCCTTGACCACCGTTTCACAATACCGAACTTCCCGTCAAGACTTCTTGCATATATGCAGGCAGGACTTCCCGTGCTTGCTTGCACAGACCCTAATACAGATATAGGCAAGGTTATAACAGACGGTGGCTTCGGTTGGTGGTGCGAGAGCAACAGCGTTGAAGATTTTTCTGCTTGTGTGAAAAAGGCTTTAAATATTGATTTTGCCGATATGGCAGAAAAAGAAAAGAAATACCTTGCCGATAATTATTCGGTGCAGAGAGTTTACCAGAAAAATTTTAAGTAAAAACAAAGTCAAAAGAGGTGAAAGATGTGAAGGTGTTGCAAATAAATTCTGTTTGTGGAATAAAAAGCACAGGTAGGATTTGTACAGATATAGCATCTGTTGTTGTGGAAAACGGAGATGAGTGTATAGTTGCTTATGGAAGAGAAGGTGTTCCTGAACAACACAGGCAATACGCACATCTTATCGGAAACAAGGTTGATGTAAAGCTGCACGCCTTATATTCACGCTTTTTTGATTGTGCAGGCTTTAAATCGAAAAAAGTCACAAAAAATTTTATTGAGTGGATAAAGGAATATGATCCCGATATTATACACCTGCATAATATACACGGTTATTATTTAAATATTGAAGAATTGTTTAAATATATTAAGGAATCAAACAAGCCTGTTGTGTGGACGCTTCACGATTGCTGGTCATTTACAGGACACTGTTGCTATTTCGATTTTGTAGGTTGCTATAAGTGGAAGGACGGAAGCTGCGATAATTGTATAAGAAAAAAGGATTATCCAACATCAATATTTTTAGATAATTCTCAAAGCAACTTTAAAAGAAAAAAAGCTTTGTTTACATCTCCTGAAAACATTACGATAGTAACGCCGTCAAATTGGCTTGCAGAAAGAGTTAAGGAATCATATTTATCTAAATATCCCGTAAAAGTAATAAACAACGGAATAGATACAAGCGTTTTTAAACCAACGCAAAACACTTTTAAGGAAAGATATAATATCGGTGATAAAAAGGTTGTTCTTGCAGTAGCTGCAATATGGGATAAGCGCAAAGGGCTTGCAGATGTAATAGAGCTTTCTAAAAAGCTTGACGAGGGATACCGTGTTGTTATAGTCGGGCTATCACAAGAACAGCTGGAAAATATACCTCCAAGTATTATCGGAATAACAAAAACCAATAATGCAAAGGAGCTTGCAGAGATATATTCTGCTGCAGATGTTTTTGTTAATACAACTTATGAGGACAACTATCCAACGGTAAATCTTGAAGCTCAGGCTTGTGGGACACCTGTTGTAACGTATGAAACAGGTGGAAGTCCTGAGGGTGTTGACGAAAATACCGGAATAGTCGTTAAAACGGGAGATATACAAGCATTGGCAGAGGCTGTTAAAAAAATAAAAAAGCCTGAACATATACCTGCCCGAAGCTTCGATAAGAACGTTAAATATAAAGAATATATAGAACTTTACAAGTCTCTGTTATGAGAAAAGAGGGAAACAATTGGTTATTGTAAACATAGAGGATTTTTTTATTCCTGATGCAGGGTATCAAATCAACATACTTTCGAAATACTTCGTCAGTTTTGGTCATAAGGTTTATATCGTAACAGCAGAAATTGACGATTTTAAAGATGGCGTATCATCTTTTTTCGGTACGGAAAACATAAAGGAAAGAGATGCTGAATTTACTCGCCGAACAGGCGTTGAGGTTATAAGAGTAAAACCTGTAGTTAATAAATTTGTAAGTGGTCGCATAATTTTTGGCAAAAACTTATTCAAAACCGTTGATTCTCTTGCACCTGATGTAGTTTTCGTGCACGGAAACGATACCTTGACAGGTATCCAATACATATTGAAAAGGAACAAGGGTTACGGACTCGTAACAGATAGCCATATGTTGAAAATGGCATCAACCAATAAATTCAGTGTATATTTCCAAAAGTTTTACAGGACCGTTGTTACACCACAGATAATTAAAAAGAAAATCCCTGTAATAAGAACACAGAATGATGATTATGTACAGTCAGGGCTTGGCATACCACTTGAAATGGCTCCATGGATTTCATATGGTACAGATATTGCGTTGTTTCACCCGGATGAAGATGTTAAAAAAGCATTTAGAGATGAGCACGGCATACCACAAGATGATTTTGTCTTTGTATTCACAGGTAAGCTTATTGAGTCAAAGGGTGGCAAGCTGCTCGCAGAAGCTTTTTTGAAGAAGTTTAATACGTCTAAAGGCGTAACCCTTATTGTTGTGGGTAGCTCAAGTGATCAATACAGCAAAGAGGTTGAAGCGATTTTCGAGAAATCTGAAAACAGAATAGTTCGTTTTCCGACACAAAAATATTTTGATTTAGCAAAGTTTTATCAGGCAGCTGATGCGTGTGTGTTTGCTAAACAGTGTAGCCTGAGCTTTTATGATGCACAGGCTTGCGGTCTTCCCATAATTTCAGAAAACAACAACATAAACCTTGACCGGAATTCTCATGGAAACGGATTCTGCTTTGCTGAAGGAAATGTAGACGATTTCAGAGCAAAAATTCAAAAAATGGTAGAGTTGAAACCGGAAGAATATGCAAAAATGAAGGATAATTCTATTAGGTTTATAATCGAAAATTATTCCTATGAAAAAAAGGCACAGGAATATATGGATGTTTTGGTAGAGCAGTATAACAGATTTTGTAAGACGAGGTAAAAACGGGAGGACAGTAATGCCGAATGTATGTTTTTTGTTGGGTGGTTTCCAAAATAATGGGGGAATAGGAAGAGTAACTTCGGTGCTTTCAAGTGAACTAAACCAAACGGAAGGTTACAATGTAACAACAATCTCATATTTCCAAACAGATGACAAGCCTCTCTATAAAATTGGGGAAAATATTAAACAGTTGGTTTTATACGCATCTCAAATATCCATGATGAGTGCAATTTTTAGAAATCATGCAATTAAAAAGGTTAAGAAAATTATTCGAGACGAGAAGATTGATGTAATAATTGCGTGTGGTGCATTGTTTTATCCCCTTGCTATTTTAGCTTCTTTAGGAACAAAGGCAAAATGTATTTGCTGGGAGCACACAAATCCGGCTATCGTACGTGATTATAAATTCCAAGGATTTGCACGAAGGTTGGCTGTACGATTTGCTGATAAAATTGTAGTGCTTACAAAATCTGCAAAAAAATATTATATAGATAAACTTGGCGTCAAAGAAGAAAAAA
>JAZSJL010000293.1:0-2080 GCA_045534355.1 Acutalibacteraceae bacterium | reverse complement strand
ATACAGTGTCCACCAACAAGACCGGGGTAGAATTTAAGGAAATTCCACTTTGTACCTGCTGCCTCAAGCACAGCCTTTGTATCAATACCCATCTTGTTAAAGATGATTGAAAGCTCATTCATAAATGCGATGTTAATATCTCGCTGGCTGTTTTCTATAACCTTTGCAGCCTCTGCAACCTTAATACAGCTTGCTCTGTGCACCCCTGCTTCAACCACAAGCTCGTAAACCTTTGCAATTTCTTCAAGGGCTTCTGCGTCCATACCTGAAACTATTTTAACAATTGTTTCGAGACGATGCACCTTGTCACCCGGGTTAATTCTTTCAGGAGAGTAGCCAACCTTGAAGTCTACACCACACTTAAGACCTGATTCCCTCTCAAGAATAGGAATACAAATATCCTCTGTAACACCGGGGTAAACTGTTGATTCATAAACAACAATTGAGCCCTTTGTAAGATTCCTGCCCACGATTGTGCTTGCACCCTCAACAGGTGTAAGGTCAGGTGTGTGGTCGCTGTTTACAGGTGTTGGCACTGCAACAATGTGGAATTTAGCATCTCTCAAACGTAACTCGTCAGCAGTAAACTCAACTGTGGTTGCTTTAATAACCTCATCGCCAACTTCGTTTGTAGGGTCAATACCTGCTTTGTAGGTTTCAATTTTTTCCTTGTTAAGGTCAAAGCCGATAACATCCACCTTTTTTGCGAATGCAACGGCTATAGGCATACCTACGTAACCCAAGCCAACCAAGGATATTTTTTCTTTTTTTGCTACAATATCGTTGTATAAGCTCATAATTTCACCTTGTAAAATTAAATATTTGATACATCAATTAACAACAGCTTTTCTGTTAATTTCTTTTTTGCTTCTGAAGATTCTGCCTGCTTTATCTCTTTTATTTGATAGCTTTAACAAGAGCCATATTTTTCTCCTGCTCTCTTAATATACCTTCCATTGTGGTATGGCAGTTTTCTGAAAACTCCTCACCCTGTAGCCTTGCAAGACCTTCGCAAAGTGTAGCCTTGAAGCTGTCGCTGTAGGGGTCAGCAACAAAGCCTATTCCCTTTTCGGTGCAAAGGCTACCCATATAGGAGCCCACCATACACACCTGTGGCACAGAAAATACCACTCCGTCGTAATATTTATTACCTACAGCAAGCATCTCACCTGTAGTATCATAAATATTGTGAATTAAATGAATTTCCTTTATAAACTCATACCTTTCCTCAGGGCTGTACTCCCCGTGGAAAAATACGTTGTTACACTTTTTTCCCTCTGCAAAGGCTTTGAGATTTTTTGCAATCTGTTGCTCTCTGCCGTAGTAGTGAAGCTCAAACCTATCATCGTTACCCAGCTGTTCAATTATTTTTAAATTAAGCTCTTCATTACGAATGAAGCCCCAGAAGCCGATTTTGATTTTCTCACCTGAAATGTAAGAAGCTCTCTCCTCATTACTGCAAGCAAGCGCTTTTGCATCCAGATTGTGAATTGTGTGTATCTTTCTCTCTGCTGCCTTCGGAAGATAAGCTCTGAAGGAATCGCTGCTTACAAATGTAAAAAGTGAGTTCTCCACAAGGGAAGCTACGGCACTCTTAAACGGAGCAAGGCTTTCGTAGGTAACATCTCTGTAATCGAAAATGAATTTACCCTTAAAGTGCTTTTTAAGGTAATCCCCCACGACTAAGCCTGTGAGAGAGTGGAGCACAATAATGAAATCAAAATGCTCCGTCTTTAAAACGTTAAGAGCAAAGGCTCTGTATTTCAAAAAGCTTTTGAGCTTCGTAGTCTTACTGACATCATCCTCCTGAAAGCACCTGAATTCGTGAAGAGTGATACCCTTAAGGTTTGAGGTATCTTCACCTTGTAAATCCCTGTTCCAATAAAGAAGATGAATATCGTTATTTTCACGGTCAAGGTTGTCGATATAAAAATTTACGTAGGGCATAAATTTTATCTTACCAAAGCCCAGTATAAGAATCTTCATTGTTTCTTACCTATTTCGTCAAAAATATCCATATATTTCCTTGTATTTGCGTCGATTTTAACATGCTTTATGCATTACTCTTTAGCATTTTGAG
>JAZSJL010000266.1:0-17975 GCA_045534355.1 Acutalibacteraceae bacterium | reverse complement strand
CCGTTATGGTGGAGCATAGGGGGATCGAACCCCTGCCCTCTTGACTGCCAGTCAAGCACTCATCCCAGCTGAGCTAATGCCCCATATATTATTGAGTTTTGTTGTTGGGGGTGTTTACCTGTCAACTCGCTCTCCCAGCTGAGCTACGCCCCCGTGTTTGAAGTAAGAAGTAATGGTGAATAGTGAAAAAGTGATAGGCATTTTGTTTAAATCAAGTACCTGTTACACATTCACTATAGCATCTGTGGGTGATTATAGCATTATTCGAAACGTCAGTCAAGAAATAATTTGAAAAATTTAATACGCTTTTGTTTTTTGGATAAACTATATAAAAACAAGAAAACGAAAGGTGAAATTATTATGATAGAACAGGATACAATAAGACTTCTCAGGGAATGCGATGCAGGCGTTAAAATGGGTGTTGCAAGCATCGACGACGTTTTAGATGATGTTAAAAGCCGGAGCTTGCGCCAATACCTTGAGAACTGTCGCAATGAGCACGTAGAGCTTAGTAAGGAAATCAACGTGCTTCTTGAAAATTATCAGGATGAGGGTAAGGAGCCTAACCCAATGGCAAAGGGTATGTCTCATATGAAAACCACAATGAAAATTGCTTTTGAAAAATCAGATGAAACTATTGCTGACCTGATAACAGACGGCTGTAATATGGGAGTTAAATCCTTGAACAAATATCTTAATGAGTACGAGGCTGCAAGTGAGGTTTCAAAGGATATTTGCAAACGACTTATTAACCTTGAAGAAAAGCTTGCAGTAGATATAAGAGATTATCTTTGATTATAACATGATGGTCGAAGGACCTTGTCGTTAGCACGACAAGGTCCTTCTTAGGGGTAAATATGGAATAAGGAGATAGGAATGAAAACTGTAATCAGCATCGGGAGGGGTGCTTCCCTTTGCTGATTACAGTATAGCATCAAAGTTTTAAGTTGGTATTAAAAGAATATGAACATTTTATTAAAGATATTTAGCATTGAAGCTCTGCCTTAATTCAATCGAGCCATCCTTTTTTACTGTGGTGATTGTGTATCCCTGTGGCCAATCCTTTTCATCCCATTTGAAACGGAAGTTGTCGTAGTCGTACATATTGTAGCAGCCGTAGCCACCACATTGGTTGTAAACAAGTAAAATACCCTCATATTTTGCCGCCCAGTAGTTAACGTGGTCGTGGCCTGCGAAAATTGCTTGTGAGCCTGCTCGCTTCATAGCATCAAAAAGACCACTGTTGTACTTGCAGCAGCCAACATTTTCAAACTGGTCACCGTAAAGTATTTCTGCCTTGCCCGATGGTGCAAAGGTATTTTTTTCTACCTCATCGAAAACCTCGCAATATTCAGGAATCGGGATATGCATATATAGCATAGAATCAACCTTGCCGTACTCTTTTTTGAGCTGTGCAATTTCCTTTTCGTACCAGGCAATCTGTGTAGGCTTTATGTAGTCATAGGCGCCTAAGTCTATAACCTCCTGTGGAATTTTATCTTTGGTAACGTGTGGCTCGCAGGTGTCTCTGCCGGAGTCAAAAAGCACAAGGCTCTGACGAAGCTCTGTTTCGCTGTTCATAATGTTTATGAGGTAGTTACCAAAGCCGAATAATTCAGGGTCACCGAATTTGCAAAGGCAATGAGGGTAATCACAGAAGCCCTTGAAGATGAAGTATTTAAAATATTCCTTTTCTTCTCTTGCCTCATGGTTGCCGAAGGCATATGCCCAGTAAACACCAAGCTCCTCCATGAATTCTGCAAACTGTATTGTGTCAAGGTGCTGGAATTTTGTGAGAAGCACGTCGCCTGTGAATATAATAAGGTCAGGCTTTTCGTCACGTACCTGGTTTGCAAACATCTGAAGCGTTTTGTTAACGTCCTCGGGTACGTCATACAAGTGCATATCGGTACCTGTCATTATTTTGAATTCCCCATTGTCAAAGGTACCGTCGTCCTTGAATTTTGCAATATATGTTGCATTGTCGGTTTCCTTTATTATTTTAACCTTACTGCCCACGTGTGGGTGGTCAACAGCTTTTATAAACATATTCCTTGCAAGCTTGCCCTTTGAAAGAGTGTGAAAAGGCTTTTCAATGTTGAGCCAGAATTTAATAGCATTGCGCTGTACAAAGGTTCTTACAGGTTTCATAAAAAGACTCCTTTTGCTTAGTTTTTATATACATTTGAACATTATAGTAGCACAATTTGTCAGGTGTTTCAAGCCGTTTCACAAAGTATTTGTTATACTCTACAAAACCCGAGTTTTTTATTTGTATAATAGGTAGATATTTGTAAACAATGAGTGAAGTCTGTTGCAAAAAATATGATTTATGGTATACTATATATAGATAAAATTTAAGGCTGATTGGCTATAATTTGTGCTTTTGGAGGTGCTCGCTTGAAAACGCTTTTCGTATATTGCGCAGGGGATGAGGATATAAATTCCCTCTGTAGGGAGAGTGCCTTCAAAAAGAAATCTGCAAGAGCTGTTCAGCTTGCACCTTGCTCGAGTAAATTGTTTTTACTTCATTGCCTTGGTAATAAAAATAAGGGTGAAGTACCATTTTTTGATTGTGGTGTGCAGGCAGAGAATTATGAAAGAATTATTATTGCCTGCGATGAATTTATAGGAGAAATTCCTCCTGCAGTTACAGCCTTTATCAGCAACAACAATTTCCGATATAAAACTGTGGACTGTATAGTTTTCGGTGAGGGTCGTGGTATAAATAAGGCCAAGGACTCTATTAAAATGAAGGTTGCTCTTTCAGGTGGCACGGTAAGAAATTGCGTTTGTCTTTCCTCACGAAAAATTAAGGCAGAGGGTGAAGATTTATTCTTTAGTGTGCGCCATCGAATTGCTGTTTAAACCAACGCTGTTTTTGATATGCTTTAATGTATAAAAATTCCAACTGTTTTTTGTTAATATTTACATTGATTTTTAGGCTGTTTTCGTTGACACGAAACAGCCTTTTGTGTTATATTTATAATGTACACGTTTATGATAGGGTATACTTTACTCTTTCGTAAAACCACGTTAACTTTTCGTTAAAAAAGTTCAAATTTTGTTAATATTTGAAAGGAAGATAATTTTATGAAAAAAGTATTATCTTTTATCCTCTGTGTGGTAATGGTAGCTTCCGTTTTCACTGTGGCGACAGTAAGCGTAAGTGCAGCTGCTCCCACAGACGTTATGGACGTTACTACCACCGGTGTAAGTAACGGCAAGGTAACCTACGACATCTATTTAAAAAAGAACGTAAGTCTTGTAGGTGCCATCGTAAGGGTTGTGTATGACCCTGCAGTGCTTAAGCCTGTAAGTGGTGGTGCTCACGCTTCATCAGCTTCCATAAATGGTCTTTTCGCAAATGGTATGGTGAGTGGAACAAACAACACCTACGCATTGGCTTTTGCTGCAATGAACGACTATACCGTAGGCAGCTCCAATAAGGCATTTATGACAGTAACCTTTGAGGTTATAGGTAAATCCTACCAGAAAACAGACGTTAAATTCTATTGCGTTGAGTTCAACAGCTCAAACACAAGCCTTAAAATCGAAAAGAATGATACAAATCCACCTCTTCTCGAAACAATCTCAACAAACACATTGGGTAAAACAAGCTACGTTGGTGTTTACTCCTATGAACATGGTCTTCGTGTTGAGTGGAAGGCTACTCCGGGTGCTACAGGCTACAACGTATATAAGCACAATGGTTCAAACTATGTGAAAATCGGTTCAACGAACGCAAGCAAGCTTTACTTCGATGACCCTGACGTGAAGGCAAATGCCTCTGCTTCATACATTGTTCGAGGCTACAACGCCAGTGGCGAGGATGCAGGTGCATCGCCTGCAGTTTCAGGTCAGTACGTAAAGCCAACCGATAAAATTACTGCTACTCTTCAGGCAGACAGCGTGAAGGTTAGCTGGACAGCTGTTTCAGGTGCCACATATTATCAGGTATACAGAAGAGTAATTAACGCTAACGGCACTCGTTCAGGATGGACGTTCCTTGGTAAGAAGGATGCAAAGACTCTTACTCATACAGATAAGTCCGGTCTTGTAAACAATACTAACTATGAATATACAGTACGTGCATACACAGCAAAGGGTGCAAGTGGTGTTTGTCGCTTCTCTGCAGTAAGGTTTATACCTGCTCCGACAGTTACTGCAAAGGCAGTTACAGGTGGTGCAAAGGTAAGCTGGAATGCAATTAATGGTGCAAAAACCTACAACGTTTACCGTATGTACAACGGCGATAAGCATTGGACATACATCAAAACAGTTCCTGCAGGTACGTTAACTTATACAGATACAGCAGTAAACTCCGGTAGAAATGTGTTCTACACAGTAAGAGCTGTCACAGCAAACGGAGCAAGTGCATATAAGGCATCTGCAAAGCTTTCATATATTGGTATTCCTCACATCACAAGCGCAGCAAACGTATACAGGGGCGTTCAGGTTAAGTGGAATGCAGTTCCTCGTGCTGACGGCTACAGAGTTTACAGACGTGCTGCAGGTGAAAAGCATTGGTCATATATCACCACAGTAAAGGGAACAACCTACCTTGATAAGAACTGTAAGGCAGGCGTTTACTACAGATACACAGTTAAAACTGTTTTCTATAGCATGTTCAGCGATTGTGAAACAGGGCTTCTTGTAAGACACATTCCGGCACCTAAGCTTAAGTCAATTGCAAATACAGGCTCAGGTATTCAGGTTAAGTGGCAAGGCTCCTCTGCAGCAGCACAGTACAGAGTTTACAGACGTGCTAACGGTGAAAAGAGCTGGAGCTACATTACAACAACAACTTCAACTCAGTATTTAGACAAGAACGTAACAAACGGTCGCTACTACAGATACACAATAAGAGCTGTAAACGGCTACTATAGTGGTTACGACGGAAATGGTCTTTTAATCAGAAGAAAGTAATTAACGAGTTAAACTGAAGGCAGGTGCAGATACCTGCTCCTGCCTTAAAATAAATTCCTACTAAACAGGAGGCTTCAAGTTGAAAAAATCTCTATCAATGTTACTTGCAGTGCTTATGGTTTTATCGGTATTTTCAGTTGCCGTAATCCCGGCAGGCGCAGCAAACGTACAAAGCTTTTTTTCAGTTAGCAAAACTGATTTTGTAAATGACGAAATAACCTACACAGTCAGCCTTAAGAGTGGCTTAAAGGAAATTACAGGTGCTATTGTTCATATCGAATATGACCCGAGTGATTTAAGTATAGCTGCTTGTTCAGCTGCAGGCTCCTTTACAAGCGGAATGTTTGAAAAAGGTAATGTTGACGGTAGTGCCGGTAAATACGGTGTAGGCTACGTTAATGCAAACGGCGTTACATTAAACGCAGATTCTGCTTTCTTTACAATTAAGTTCAAAGCAATATCTGCAGACAGACCTGAAGCAACAGTTAAATTCAGCGCTGTTGAGCTTTTAACAAAGGATATCAAGCATACAAAGGCAGAGGACCCACAGCTCCTTTGCACAGATTCATTCAAGACCTTAGGCAGACCTGTCATTTCAGCAGTTGACTCTTTTGGCACAAATGCTCTTAAGGTAGAGTGGAATGCTTGCCAGGGTGCAGATAGCTACAACGTTTATCAAAAGAACGGTAACAGCTGGGTAGCTATTGCTACAGGGCTTACAGCTCTTGAATATGATGATTCAACTATCGTTACAGGTACAGAGTATACATATCTTGTTACAGCAGTTAACGAAACAGGCGAAACCGACAAGGTTGGTAACGGCAAGGCAGGTATGAACTTTGGTGCAATTACAGATGTTGCTTGCGCTCCTGCTTCCAATGGTATTAAAGTTACCTGGGGTGCACTTGCCGGTGCTGCAAAGTACGATGTTTTAAGAAAGAAAACTACAGATGCAAGCTTCACCACAATCAAAACAGGTGTTACTACAACATCATACGTAGATGAAACTGCAGCAAGTGGTACAGAATACAACTACATCGTTAAGGCATATCACTCAAAGGGCTACACAGCAACAACACAGATGTCTGCATACCCTGTAGGTAAGTTTATTGCTATGCCAAAGCTTGCTGTTGCAAATACACTCAGTGGTATTGAGCTTACAATCAATTCTGTTGGTGGCGCAGATAAATACGTTGTTACAAGAACAGCAAACGGCACATCAACAAGCTTCGAGGTTGCAGCCTTCAGTGGCAGCTATAAGTATACAGATACAGGTGTTGCAGGCAACACAGCATATACCTACAGCGTATATGCACAGGGTGGCTCAATTAAGGGTAGTGCAACAACTGCAAATATCACAAGATTAGCTACACCTACACTCGGTGCAATCGAAAACGTTGATAGTGGCGTTAAGTTCAGCTGGAATGCTGTAGGTGGTGCAACACAGTATGCAGTTTACAGAAAAGCTTCCGGTGAAAATGCATTCACATTCCTTGCAAGAACAAAGGAAACAAGCATTACTAATGCAAATGCTGAAAACGGAAAGACATATACTTATACAGTTGCAGCAGAAAACGGTACAGGTACAGGTGCTTATAATACCACAGGTAAAACAATTACCCGTATCGCAACTCCTGCAAGTGTTACGGCAAAGACTAATGCAAGTGGTGTTGTAATCAACTGGAGTGCAGTTTCAGGCGCACAGAGCTACAACGTTTACAGAAACGGCACGTTAGTCGGCAATAAGGTTACAGGTACAACCTATACAGATAAGCCAAGCAAAAATACAGAATACACGTACACAGTATGTGCCAATATCGGTAACTACAGCAGCGCACGTACAGCAAAGGGCGCAAAGGGTATGGATTTCGGTACAGTTACCACAATAAAATCCACACCAATCCAGAACGGTGTTACAATCAGCTGGAACAAGCTGGATAATGCAAAGGGCTACAGAGTATGGAGAAAAACTGCAAGTGATGCAAGCTATGGCCAGATTGCTACAGTTACCTCCGGCACACAGTATAGCGACACAAAGATTTCAAGTGGCGTTGTTTACTACTACATTGTTGAAGCATACAATGGTGATTGTGTTGCTGAAATGACAGCTTCTCCACTTCAGGTTAAATATCTTTCTGCTCCCAGCTTTACAGCTAAAAACAGTGGCGATAACATTAAAATCACAATCAACTCTGTTTACGGTGCAGAAAAATATGTAATCGAAAGAGCAATCGGCTCAAGCACAGCTTTTACACAAATTAAAGAGCTTTCTGCAAAGACTCTTGAGTTTGTAGATTCAGGCAATCACATCGTTGCAGGTCAGAAGTACACCTACAGAATCAAGGCTGTTGCAGGCAATGTTGAAAGCTTTAAAACAACAGTTTCAATGCATAAAATGATTGCACCTAAGATTTACTCATTCTACAATGAGGTTGCAGGTGTTCAGATTAAGTGGACAGCAGTTGCTGATGCAACACAGTACAAGGTATATCGTAAGCTTCCTAATGAAGCTACCTGGAGACTTATTACAACTACAGGCAAATCAAAGACAGATTTCCTTGATGCTTCCGTAGTTGGTAACGTAGCATATCAGTACACAGTTGAGGCTAATACACCAGATGGATGGACAGGATACAGCGATGGTATCGAAAATCGCTTTATCGAAACACCTGACCTTACAAGCAGAGCAAACTCTGTAGGTGGTGTTACTATTACATGGAGACAGGTTGCAGGTGCTACAAGCTACAGAATCTATCGCCGTGGCGCAGCTACAACAGTCTGGAACTATCTTGGTGAAGTTCCTGCTTCACAGAGCTCATACCTTGACAAAGAGGGTACAGCAAAGAACCAGATTAAGAGTGGTAACTACTACAGATATACTGTAAGAGCTTCATACCTTGGTAAGGACAGCAAGGGTGCTAAGCACGAAAGATACAGTGGCTTTGATACAAACGGACTTTACCTTAAGTATATGGCTACACCAAAGCTTACAAGCATTTCTAATGCAGGCTATGGTGCAAACGAGGGTCTTAAGATTACCTGGAACAAGGTAAATGGTGGTGGCACAACCTGGTACAGAGTTTACCGTAGAGGTGCAGCTTCAACAACATGGAGATACCTTGGTGCAACACAGGGCAACAGCTGGCTTGATAAGGAAACAAAGAACTATTCAGGCAACTACTACAGATATACAGTAAGAGCAGTTGCAGGTACACAGGATACAGGCTGGTACAGTGCTTTTGATACAGGTGGACTTTACCTTAAGAGAGTTGCAAACCCTGTGCTTAAAGCTCCGGTGAAGAGCAACGCAGGTATCACGGTTAAGTGGGGTGCCGTAAAAGGTACAACAGGCTACTACATCTATCGTAAGCAGCCGGGCACAACCTGGAAGCATGTAGGTACAGTTAAGGGAACTAACAATGTTAGCTTCCTTGATAAGACAGCAAAGAAGGGTATAAACTATACCTATACAGTAAGAGCTTGCTATGGTACAACACGAAGCTCCTACAACCCAACAGGTGTTTCTTGTAAGAGATAAGCTAAAATTTAATCCCTCGTGCATATGCACGGGGGATTTTGGGACAAAAAGATATTTTTCTTAGGAGAAATTTATGTTAAAAAAATCATTATCATTGCTTTTGTGTATGGTTATGATATTCAGCTGTTTTGTGTGTGTTGCACAAGCAGAGGGCGACAGAGACAAAATGGAAGAAACTGTAAAGTCTATCTTCTACGTTTCAAGCTCACCTGTTCAAAATGGCTTTGTAACATATACTATAAGCATAACTGCAAACCAAAAAAACATTGCAGGTGCAGCACTTCTTGTCAAGTACGACAGCGCTGTGCTTCAGCCTATGGGCTGTGCTCCTGCTAAAAGTACATCGGCCAATACAGGTACTGCAAACAACTTCCCGGGTGAGTTTATTCACGGCACCGTTAAGGGCGACAACAATGCTTACTCTATTGCTTATATGAACCAAGAAGCTGTTTCAACAAACAGCAAGGCAATGGCTTTCTTTGAAATGACCTTCCAGGTGGTAGACCCTAATCGTCCTAAAACAGAAGTGTCCTTCTACTGCAGAGAATATTACTCAACAGGTGAGGCAGAAAAGAATATTTCTGCAAATGAGGACCCTATTGAAATAAGAACGTACAGCGACGTTTTAACCCTTGAAGCACCTGTTGCAAAATCAATTGCAGCCGTTGACAATGGCTTTAAATTGATTTGGAACCCTGTAATCGGCGCAAGTGGCTACATTATATACCGTAGCTCACCTTCAGAGGGTAAAGAGGCTGTAGGTCAGGTTGAGGGTAAAAACGCATCAAGCTATACGGATACTTGGAATCTCGGTAGTGGTGTAACATATACCTATACAATAACAGCAGTAAATGACTTAGGCTCACAGAGTGCTGATTCCAATGCACTTTCAAGCAAGTTCATTGCAAAGCCTACTATTTCAAGCCTTGAAAATGCTGTTGGTGGTGTAGCAATTACCTGGACAAAGACTACAGGTGCAGATAAGTATAACGTTATGCGCCGTAGCGAGGGTGGAAATTGGCAATTGATTGCATCAAGAGTATCAAGCCTTGATACTTATTATAAAGACACTACCGTTAAAGACGGTGTTGAGTACGAATACGACGTAAATTCTGTTGCAGGTAAATTTGAAAGTGCAACAGCTACTGCAGGTAAAAAGATTGTTTACGTTTCTGTACCGGAGCTTAAATCTCTTTCAAACGTATATGGTGGTGTTGAAATTAAGTGGAATGCTCACAGCAGAGCCTCTTACTATGTAATTTACAGAAGAGAAATTTCATCACAGACAAAGCTTGAATGGTATGCAGAAACAAATAACACAAGCTTTTTAGACACAGCCGTAAAATCAGGTGAAACCTACACATATTCAATATCCGTTGTAACAGCAGATGGCAAAGAAAGTGCCTACAGCACAACAGGTCACAATATTACTTGTGTAGCATCTACAACAGTTACAAGCCTTTCCACAGATAAATCTGCTGTTATTATTGAGTGGCAGTCGGTTGAAAATATTGACGGCTATGCAATATATCGTAAATCTGCAGCAGCTACCGATTGGACTCCTGTATCAGTAGTAAAAAATAATGTTACTTCATATAGAGATACAGGTGCTGTAAGTGGAGCCCAGTATTACTACGCTGTGTGTCCTGTAAAAAATGAATCACAGGGTGCAAAGGTAGCCTCAAGCCTTATATACTTTATTAAGGCTCCTACTAACGTGGTAGCTACAAATGAAAACGAGGGTATTCGCATTACCTGGGATAAAATAACAGGTGCAGCCTCTTACCTTATGAGCAAAACAGATGGTAAGGGCAACACAGCTTATTTAGGTACTGTTAATACAAATTCCTATATTGATAAGGATGTTGTAAACGGCTCAAAATACACCTATACGGTTATTGCTATGAATAGCTTTGGTGAAAGTAAGGCAAGTGATGTATCCAACGCCTTGTACAGGTGGAACGAAGAAATCCCAGCAAAGCCTGAGCTTGCAGTTGGTGGCATAAGGGTTACCTGGGAAAAGAAATCCTTTGCACAGAGCTATGTTTTATACCGTGGCGTAAACAATGTGTGGACACCTATTGCTCAAACAAAGGAGCCGACATACCTTGATGCTAATGTTGTTAACAATACCACATATTCATATGCTGTGGCTTTGGTTATAGATGGTAGCGAAAGCACACTATTCAAGCCTGCGAAGCCACAAATTAAGTATGTTGCACCTGCAACAGATTTAGTTATAACTAATGCAAACAGATATATCTGTCTTACCTGGGGTGCTGTTGAGGGTGCTCAGAAGTACTACGTATATAAAGCAGATACGTTAAATGGTGAGTATAAGCTTATAGCAACAACCGATGCCAATAACAGAAAAATCTACGACAAGGATGTAGCACCGGGTAAGGTTGCATACTATTCTGTAAAAACAGATAATGGTGAGGTTGTAAGTGTACTCGCTCCCGGTAAGCGAAATATGTACCTTGATTATCCTAAGCTTACAGGTGTTGTTAATGAATACAAGGGTCAGAAAATTACCTGGAATTCAGTAACAGGTGCTACAGCTTACCGAGTATATCGTAAGGTATATGGAGCAAAATATTACACATATATTGCAACAGTAGACGGCAATACTCTTTCATATACAGATTCAGGTGCAGTAAACGGCAAAATGATGTGCTATACAGTAAGAGCTGCCAACGAAAACAGCCTTAGTGCATATCAAGGTAAGTGCATGACATATGTTAAGGCACCAACAGTAGCAATCTCTAACTCACCGAGTGGTGTTTACCTAAAGTGGGATAAGATTGAATATGCTGCCGGCTATAATGTTTACAGAAAGGTAGCAGGTGCTAAAAACTGGAGCAAGATTGCATACGTTAATACACTTTACTATACAGATAAAAATGTTAAGAGTGGTACAAACTACATCTATACAGTAAAAGCCTACACTGGCAAGGTTCTTTCAGGCTGTAATATGGATGGCTGGAGGCTTATGCACCTTTCAACTCCTGTGCTCTATTCACAGGCAAACGGCTATGGTGCAATAACCACCTTCTGGAGAGCAATTCCGGGAGCAAAGTCATACAACGTTTACAGAAAGGCAGACGATGAAACGAACTGGACACTTATCGGTACCACAACCTCTACGCTCTATAGAGATGCAAGTGTCAAGAGTCTTTCTACCTATACCTATACAGTCAGAGCAGTAAACGGAAAAGAAATTTCAAGCTTCAACTACGCAGGCAGAACAATGAAGTACCTTACTGCACCGACTATTCAGATTTCCAATTCCACAACAGGTGTATATCTCCAGTGGGATAGAATTAAGGGTGCAAGCAGCTACTACCTTTACAGAAAAGCAGGTAATGCTAAAAACTGGACAAAGATTGCTACCTTGACCTCTAATTCATACCTTGATACAAAGGTTAAATCAGGTACAGCATACACCTACACAATCAGGGCATACGGCTCAAAAACTCTTTCCGGCTGTAACTCCTATGGTTGGAAATCGGTCTACCTGAATACTCCTGAATTAGTTTCAGCATTGAGCTACCCGGGTGGTATTCAGCTTAAGTGGAAGAAGGTGCCTGTGGCAACCTGGTATGCAGTGTTCAGAAAAGCCGAGGGAGATAAATCATGGACTCTAATCGGTAACACACAGGGTAACGCAAACGTTACCTTTGCAGATAAAACTGCAAAAGCAGGTGTTAAATACACATATACCGTAAGAGCCTGCTACGGAAACTACAGGAGCTGGTTTAAGCCGGGTATAACCTGTAGGGCAAACTATTAAATATTTTAAACTAAAATTGGCTGTAAAAAACGATGAGTTTTTTACAGCCAATTAATTTGTTTAAGCTTTATTTTTCAAAATATGTAAGGATAGCTTCCACAGAGTTACTTTCAACCTCCATATAGCAATCCTCAGGAATTCGCATATTTTCTAAATAGTGGGCATCTGAATCAGATACTATTTTTAATTGATTGAGATACGGGTGCTTCTGCTTAAGCTCTGCTTCCTTTGATAAATCAAAAATCTCAGCACAGGTAAAGCCAAAGCTTGCGTCGATTGTACCAAGGTTTGATAATATGCTGAAGGAGGAACGGTCTATGTGGGCAGGGTAGCAAATGCCACCAAATTTCTTTACTGTTTCTACAGCCCTTGCACAGCTTATTCCACTTGCAGTTATAAGTAGCTTTTCCTCGTAACCGATAACCTCGTCATTTTCGTTCATTTTGATTTGTTCACCGAAAATGTGGGGTTTGTTTTTCACAGGGGGAAGGGTAGAGTATACGTAATCAGAGAAGCTGTTAGCCTTTTCACAATCGGGGAACAGACAAACAATATGTACCTCCTCGGAGGTGCATAGCTCTATGCCGGGAATAACCGTTATACCGACTTCTTTACCTATTTTGACTACAGCCTCGCAGTTGCCACAGGTGTTGTGGTCTGTAAGTGCAATAGCATCGTAGCCCATAATTTTAGCCATATTCACAATGTTCTGTGGAGTCATATCCTTGTCGCCACAGGGACTAAGACACGAGTGAATATGAAAATCGTAAGCAATTCTCATATTATTTTGCAAATCTCCGATGCAAGAGTGTAGGAGTTCTTTGGTGTGGTGAGTATAACAACACCCTGTTGCTCTGCACGAAGCCTTGCATCATCATCTAACGCTGCATTTTCTGTAAGGATAATACAGGCAATATCTGCAAGCACAGCAACACCTATAGAGTTAACGTTTCCCATAACCGTAAGCCAGATGTTTCCGGGCTCTGCTCGGGACATAACCCAGCTTAAAAGGTCACCACAGTAGCAACCATCAATTTCTTTTTCGTCTGCAATTGGTTCGTTGCATAAATACGTTAATTTAAGCTCTTTTGCAAGCTCCTTAACCGTCATATTATCAGTCCTCTTTTTTCTCTCTGAATGGTGCAGGAATAAAGCTGCTGAGCATATCACCCTCATCAATTTCCTGCAGCTCTTCTCTTGCTCTGAACACGCAATCCTGCTCACTTGCAAAGCCCCTTACAACGTCCTCTGCAAGCGCTCTGCAGCTTGGTGCACCACAGGTACCACAATCAAGACCGGGGAATATTTTTAGTAAGTCCTTCATTCTTGCCATACGCTCCATAGCCTCTGTAAGGTTGTCTGCAAGCTTCATAACGTCATCGCAGGGCTCAATAGGAGTTTTGCAGAACAAATAATCAGGTACAGACTTTGTTGTAAGTCTGTTACAAGCAACAGGATTATATTTTCTTAACTTTACAAGTCTTGTTTTTGCAATGAAAGGGTTTTCTGCTGTAAGGCTACCACCAACACAACCACCTTGACAAGCATTTAATTCAATAAAATCTATGCTGTCAAGATTTCCTCTTTCAACCTCTTCAAGAATTTTGATGCAGTTTTCAATTCCATCGGCAGCAAGAGCATTGTCGTTGAGTGTGCCGGAAGCCTCACCACCACTTGTTGCCCAGCTTAAGCCTATTACACCTGACTCGTGCATAGCCATAAGGTCCTCTGTATCGTCCATATGCTCCATAGCTTTAAGCAGAGCAGGATATATATCCTTAATAGAAACGGCACAGTCTATGTTGGACTTTTCAACACCTATAGGTTGCTTGAAGGATGTGATTTTAGCAGGGCAGGGGGTTATGAAGAAAATACCTATTTCTTCAGGCTTTAGCCCTGTTTTCTGTACAGCCTTTTCTCTTGCAAGTCTACCGGCTTCTTCAACGGGAGCATTAATTAAAAGTATATTTTCAATAAGCTCAGGGAAACAGACTCTTATAAGTCTGACAACAGCAGGGCAAGCCGAGGATATAACAGGCTTTACCGGGCTTTGCGTTTCCATAAAAATTCTTGTGGCTTCGGAAATAAGCTCAGCTGCCTTTGAAACCTCAAAAACAGCATCAAAGCCTAATTTAGGTAAAGCGTTAAGAATTATGTTGATATCGTTTAAGTTGTTAAATTGTCCGTAAAGAGCAGGTGCAGGTAAAGCAACTGTGTATTTGAAGTCAGCAATTCTTTCAAGGGAGTCGCTACTTGCTGTTTTTGCGTGGTGAGGACATACTCTTATACATTCACCACAGTCAATACAACGCTCTTTAACAATATGTGCTTTGCCCTCTCTTACACGAATTGCCTGAGTAGGACATCGCTTTATACAGTTTGTGCAGCCTCGGCATTTATCCTTATCAAGGCGCACAGAATGGAAGTATGTATCCATAAAAACTCCTTTCCGAGCGTATTTCTACGCCTCAAAATACAAGCTTTTATTTAAATGAAACGGAAGGTTATACGGGGAAAACCTTAAGCTTAATGGTTGTACCCTTGCCAACCTCGGATTCTATAATCATTTCGTCTGTGTATTTTTTTATGTTGGGAAGACCCATACCGGCACCAAAGCCTAATTGACGAACGTTTTCAGGCGCAGTAGAATAGCCCTCCTGCATAGCTAAAGCAATGTCAGGAATACCGGGGCCCTGGTCAGCAAGTACAATGTAAATACACTCAGGTGTTACCTCAACGTCGATTACACCACCACCACCGTGTATTACCATATTTATTTCGCCCTCATAAACAGCAATAGCAACCTTTCTTGTAAGGGTAGCACTGAAGCCTAACTCCTTGAGAGCGTTTTTTATTTTGCTGGATGCCTCACCGGCGCAAGTGAAATCAGTTCCACTTACATCATAGTGTAGTTTGAGTGGTTCCATTATATTCCACTGCCTCCTTTGAGGCCGTTTTTGTAGAGGAGACCACAGGCAGTAAACATCTCAAGGCGTGTGCCTAAAAGAACAATATCTCTTTCTGCTGCAAGGTCAATCATATCCATATCGGGGTGCTTGCCTCTGACGAAAACAATACATTTCATATCCATCATTTCAGCAGTTCTTACAACCTGTGGGTTAACAAGACCTGATAAAAGAACAGCCTGCTCTTTAACGTATGCAAGCACGTCGCTCATCATATCACTGCCACAGGCTGTGAATACTTCATTTTCTAAAAATTCCTCGCCACAAATCAACTCGGCGTCAAGAATTTTCTTTATTTCGCTTATTTTCATAAATTTACCTCCAAGGGAAGAGCTTAATTAATGAGACTATACTATCACAAACAAGAGCAAAATTCTACCTTTAAATAATGTATATATAATCGTTTTATGCTGTTTTCAAATAAAAAGCTATAGAAAAAAACAAGACTTATTTGTGCAATATGTAAAAATGTTAAAAAAATGTCAAAAAAGGGGAAAAAGTAATATTTTTGTATAGACAAGGTGCTTGAATCTGTGATATAATTTCAAATGTATGTATGGTGCAATAATATGGAATAGAGTATGCACCATTTATACAACGACTACAGTAAATGTTTTTGCAAAATTGCAAAATAACATATTTTGAATGGAGGAAATCTGAATGGTCAAGAAAATCAGCTCAATACCTTTCAAAGGTACTCCTGAGCAGAAGGCACAGCTCGACGCCGTTATCGCAGAATGCAAGGACGATAAGAGTCAGCTTATGCACGTTATGCAGGAGGCTCAGGGTATTTACGGCTATCTCCCTCGTGAAGTGCAGGTTATGATTGCAGAGGGTATGGATGTTCCACTTGAAAAGGTTTATGGTGTTGCAACATTCTACGCACAGTTCTCACTTTCACCAAAGGGTGAGTACGACATCTCTGTTTGTCTTGGTACTGCTTGCTACGTTAAGGGCTCACAGCAGCTTACAGACAAAATCTCTGAAATCCTTGGTATTCAGCCGGGTGAATGCACAGCAGACGGTAAGTTCTCTCTCGAAGAGTGCCGTTGTATCGGTGCTTGTGGTCTTGCTCCTGTTTTCACAATCAATGGTGAAGTTTATGGTAAGATTACAGCAGACGATGTACCGGGCATTCTTGCTAAATATATGAACTGATAAACGCTATGCGTGAATTATCATTAAATATCCTCGATATTGCCCAAAACTCTATTGTCGCAGGAGCTTCTCTTACAGAAATTCTTGTTAAGGAAGATACAGTCAGGAAGGAGCTTCTTATCGGAATATACGACAACGGCAAGGGTATGACTGAGGAGCAGGTCGGGAATGTTCAGGACCCCTTCTACACAACACGCACCACTCGTAAGGTGGGTATGGGAATCCCCCTTTTCAAGATGGCTGCAGAGCAGACCGGTGGTAGCTTTAAAATTACCTCACAGGTTGGTGTAGGCACAAGGGTAGAGGCTCTCTTTAAAACCGACAGCATCGACTTTACTCCCTTGGGTGATATGGAAGCAACTATTTCAACAATAGTTTCTATGAACGAGGATAAGGATTTCATCTACATCCGTTCCGTGGACGGTAGAGAGTTTAAATTCTCCTCTGCCGAAATAAAACAGATTCTCGACGGAGTACCACTCTCCGAGCCATCTGTAATAATGTGGATTGAAAGCTACATAAAGGAAAATACGGAAGAATTATTCAAAAATTAATGAAAGGACTAAATACAATGAAATCAATTGAAGAGTTACTTGCTATAAAAGAAAAAGCACAGGCTCAGATTGCTGCTCGTGATGCCGATGGTAACGATGGTATCAGAGTTGTTGTAGGTATGGCAACTTGTGGTATTGCAGCAGGCGCACGTCCTGTTCTTAAGGCTCTTACAGAGGAGCTTGAAAAAAGAAACGTTAAAAACGTAAGCGTTACACAGACAGGCTGTATCGGTATGTGCCAGTATGAGCCGATTATCGAGGTTTATGCACCCGGTAAGGAAAAGGTAACCTACGTTCAGATGACAGCAGAAAAGGCAGTTAAGGTTGTTGCAAATCACCTTGTAAACGGTGAGGTTGTAAAAGAATACACTGTTGGCGCTATTACCGAATAAGGAGGAAAATTAAAATGTATCGTTCTCATGTACTTGTTTGCGGCGGTACCGGTTGTACCTCCAGCCACAGCGGCGAGATAATTGATGCTTTAAACGCAAAGATTACAGAGCTCGGTCTTGCAGAAGAAATTCAGGTTGTAAGAACAGGTTGCTTTGGTCTTTGTGCTTTAGGTCCAATTATGATTGTTTACCCTGAAGGCTGTTTCTACAGCGAGGTTAAGGTTGAAGATGTTCCGGAAATCGTTGAAGAGCATCTTCTCAAGGGCCGTATAGTTAAAAGACTTCTTTACTCAGAGACTGTTGAACAGGATTCAGTTAAGCCTTTGAGTGAAACAAACTTCTATAAGAAGCAGCACAGAGTTGCGCTTCGTAACTGTGGTGTTATCGACCCTGAAAATATAGAAGAATATATTGCTTACGATGGTTACAGAGCACTTGCAAAGGCACTTACAGAAATGACTCCTGAGCAGGTTATCCAGACAGTTATTGACTCAGGTCTTCGTGGCCGTGGTGGTGGTGGCTTCCCAACAGGTCGTAAGTGGAGCTTCACAGCAGCTAATAAGGCTGACCAGAAGTATGTTGTATGTAATGCCGACGAGGGTGACCCGGGTGCATTCATGGACCGTTCGGTTCTTGAAGGTGACC
>JAZSJL010000040.1:0-4838 GCA_045534355.1 Acutalibacteraceae bacterium | reverse complement strand
TGTTCTTAAAACGCTATAGCGTTCAACTGCATCCTCGACCTTTGATTTTCTGCGAAGGCCTGCAGTATCAATAAACATAAATTTACCGTGCTCGTTTTCCACGAAGCTGTCGGTGGCATCTCTTGTAGTACCTGCTATGTTTGAGACAATCATTCTCTCCTCACCGATAATACGGTTAACGAGAGAGGATTTACCTACGTTTGGCTTACCGATAACAGCAACCTTGATATAGTCGTCTTCATCTCTGTCGTCTACAAGGTACTCCTGGGGAAGGTGCTTTAAAACCTCATCCAAAAGGTCGCCTGTACCGTGACCGTGAACAGAGGAAACCGGCACAGGGTCACCTAAGCCTAAATTATAGAATTCATAGAATTCAGGTGGTGGATTACCTAAGCCATCGCATTTATTTACTGCAAGAACAACAGGCTTACCACTCTTCTGAAGCATTGTAGCAACCTCTTCATCGGTAGCAACAACACCACAGCGCACATCTGTTACAAAAATAATAACGTTAGCGCTATCAATAGCCAACTGCGCCTGCCTTCTCATTTGAGACAGAATAACGTCGTTTGAATAAGGCTCAATACCACCTGTATCAACAAGCAGCATTTCGTGACCAAGCCACTCGCAATCGCCGAAAATACGGTCTCTTGTAACACCGGGAGTGTTATCCACAATAGCAAGTCTTGTGCCTGTTAATTTGTTAAAAAGTGTTGATTTACCTACGTTAGGTCTGCCAACAATGGCAACAACCGGTTTTGGCATATTAAACACCTCCAATAATCATTTCTAAAAGCCTGTAGCCATCGTTTTCGACTGCTACTGCTTGTATACCCAGATACTCCGACAATTCCTCAAGGGTTACATCGTCGAGAAACCTATCCCTCTCTTTTCTTAATGAAACTGCAGGAATAAGAAGAGCATCTCCTAATTTCTTATCTTTTAATTGTGCTTTGAAATCCTTGCCTGTGATTAAGCCTGCAACAGTAACTGTTTCGCCAAAGAATTCGTTTGTAATTTTAATTACATTTACCTTTAAGCCGGGAAACTTATTCATAGCCATTGAAGAAAGCTCATTAAGTAAACCGTAGGCAGCCTCACCTGTAGCAATTGTAACGTTGCGTGAAAGTGGCTTTGACTGTACCTCTTCAATTGCCTGCATAAATTCATCCTTCAAAAGAGCACATACCCCTACGCCGTTATCAAGCTGACTGAACTCACCATAATAATCTGCTGTAGGCAAGTCTCTCTCTGCAAGTAAATAGAATTCATCGGATGCGTATGCAAGAATCTCACCGTTATTATAAAAAGAAAAGTGAGCGTTGAATTCATCGATTATATCTATCACCTGCACGGCTTCCTCTTTGGTGTATGGTCTTAACGGATAAAGACCATCTCTGAACTTTGTTAAGCCAACGGGAACAGCTGCAATGCTCTTTACTGCAGGATAAAGCTTACCCAACTCCGAAAGAGAAAATCGAAGCTCGTCGCCATCGTTTATGCCGGGGCACAAAACAAGCTGGGTGTTCATCTCTATTCCGTTTTCTGCAAAGAGCTTAATATTCTCCAGCACCTCGCCTGAATGAGGGTTTTTCATCATTTCGACACGGAGCTTGGGGTTCATTGTGTGAACAGATATATTCACAGGTGAAATGTGCATATCAATTATACGCCGAAGCTCCCTTGGGCAAAGCCCTGTGAGAGTTATATAGTTACCGAAAAGAAAGCTTAATCGTGAATCGTCATCTTTAAAATAGAGAGTATCTCGCATCCCCTCCGGCATCTGGTCAACGAAGCAAAAAATACATTTATTTTTGCAGGAATGGTGCTTGTCCATCAGGTACGTTTCAAACTCCAAGCCAATATCTGCAAATTCATCGCTTTTGCGAATACTTACAGAAAAAGGCTCACCGTTTCTTTCAAGGAAAAGCTTAAGCTTTTTAGCCTGAATACAGAAGCGATAATCTAACACGTCAAAGATTTCCGTGCCATTTACCGATACAAGAACATCTCCACCCTGTATGCCTGCTGTGGCACAATAGGAATCCTTTTCAACAGAAAAAACCTTGACTGACAAATTATCACCCCTTTTAACGTCTAATAGGGCGGGGAGAATCCTCTCACCGCCCTCATAACACGAGTTACAAACTATTACAGATTAGTCTACTGAAACTACCTGCTTGCCGTTGTAGTAGCCACATGCTGTGCAAAGTCTGTGTGGTCTTTTGAAATCACCACAGTTTGGGCACTTTACGAGTGCAACTGCATCCATCTTCCATACGTTTGAACGTCTTTTGTCACGTCTTGCTTTAGAAACTCTTCTCTTTGGTACTGCCATGAGTACATCCTCCTTATATAATATTTAATTATTAACTTCATTCATCCAACAAATCGAGAAGCGCAGCCATTCTTGGGTCTACAGGCGCTTTACAATTACATTGGTCTACGTTAAGGTTCTTGCCACAAGTAATGCACAAGCCCTTACAATCCTCGTTGCAAAGGTATTTTGAAGGAAGAGCGAGATTGACATCTTCTTCAACTAACTCGTCAAGATTCAAGCGCAGATTGGGTACCTCAAGAAAAGCATCGTTTTCGCCACTTTCAAGAGTAACAACAAGTGTGTGCTCCAACGGGAAGTTATATTCCTTTCTAACCTCCGTAGCACAACGGTCGCAAGGTGCGCAATAAATCACCTGAGCATTGCCTGTAAGAGTAACGATACCGGCCTTATTTTCAACACTGCCACTAACCTTTACAGGCTCCACAATTGGTGAATAACCAGATACCTGAATTGCTGACAAATCAAGCTCGTAGTTAAAGGGAACACTTAACCCTTCAGTATTAAAAATAGATTCAAGTTCGATAATCATACACATTACCTCTCAACATACCCAAGTATTATATTATCTTATTGGGATTTTGTCAATAACTAAACCAAAGATTTTTTAATAAAAACTCTCGAATAACACAGTTACTCGAGAGCTTCGTTTGATTTGTTTTATTCTAATCAGATAACCTTTGCGTTTGCAAAAAGAGCTTCAGGAAGCTTTTCCTTATCTTCAGATACTGTGAATACGAAATCAACACCTGTATCCTCAGAAACCTTTGCAAGCTTATTGATAAGAGCTGCAAATTCATCGTAGTCTCTGCCAACGATTTTGAATGTTGCATCAACGAAAAGCTCTGTAATATCGTGGTCCTGTGCAATAACGCCACAAACCATACCATAGAAAGCATCGCAACCCTCAATAGCAAACCTCTCTGTTTCGATAAGTCTTGCCTTGTGAGTTACCTCATAAGTAAGTAATGGGGATTTCTCTATACAAACTACAGTTCCATCGGAATTTGCAACTGCCTCATTGATGAGAGCAATAAGCCTTTTTGTTTTGCCGGAACCTTTGTTGCCAATAATAAGTGAAATCATAGTATTTACCTCCGTCGTTTATTTCTCGCCTTTCGGCGTGATTTCATATTCTTGCCTCAAGGGCTTTTTTATGTTCCTCATAGCCCGGTTTACCGAGAAGAGCAAACATATTCTTTTTATAGCTTTCAACACCCGGTTGGTCAAATGGATTAATTCCTAAAATATAACCGGATACTGCACAAGCCTTTTCAAGGAAATATACAAGATAACCGAATTCGTATTCGTTCATTTCGTCTATTTCGAGTATCATGTTCGGAACCTTGCCGTCTGTATGAGCAAGCACTGTACCGAGGAAAGCCTTCTTGTTAACAAAGTCAACAGACTGACCTGCTACGAAGTTGAAGCCGTCGCCGTTTTCTTCATCGAAGCCGATGATAAGCTCCTCCTTTGGCTTGTTGAACATTACAACCGTTTCAAACATTAACCTTTCGCCATCTTGTACGTACTGACCCAATGAGTGAAGGTCTGTTGAGAAGATTGCTGATGCAGGGAAAAGACCCTTACCGCATTTACCCTCGCTCTCACCGTAGAGCTGCTTGAACCACTCGTTCATCATTGTGTAGTCAGGCTCGTAGGAAATCATCATTTCTACTGCCTTGCCCTTGCGATAGAGAATATTTCTCATTGCTGCGTATTTGTAGCAATCGTTTGTGTTGATGTCGCCCTCTGCAAAGGCTGAGCGTGCATCTGCAGCGCCAAGCATCATTTTATCAATATCTATTCCCGCAACTGCTATAGGCAAAAGACCTACGGCTGTAAGAACGGAGTATCTGCCACCTACGTCGTCAGGGATTACGAAGGTTTCGTAGCCCTCACGGTCAGACAATTCCTTAAGAGTACCACGAGCTTTATCTGTAGTAGAATAAATTCTCTTGGCAGCATCTTCTTTGCCATATTTCTTTTCGAGTAAACCCTTAAACACCCTAAAAGCAATAGTTGGCTCTGTTGTTGTGCCTGATTTTGATATAACGTTTACGGAAAAATCCTTACCCTCGCAAAGCTTGACTGCTTCAGCAAGTGCAGATGCAGATAACGTGTTGCCTGCGAAAATAATCTGTGGCTTTTCCATAAGGTTGCGATTTTGTGATTTGCAGAATTCTATAGCTGCTCTTGCACCAAGGTAGGAGCCACCAATACCGATAACAACTAAAACGTCGCTATCGCTACGGATTTTCTGTGCTGCCTTTTTGATTCTTGCAAATTCCTCTTTATCGTAGTCAACCGGTAAGTCCAGCCAACCAAGAAAATCATTGCCGGGGCCTTTGCGAGAATTAAGAAGCTCCACTGCTGCATCCAATTCGGGAGCTATTGCAACGATATCCTCGTTTTCAACGAAGCCCTCAAGATATCGTGTGTTAAGTTTAACCGACATTTATTCATCTCTCCTATGAGGTCTAAAATACTATATACTTTG
>JAZSJL010000316.1:0-1910 GCA_045534355.1 Acutalibacteraceae bacterium | reverse complement strand
GATGTTTCGCCGTCTGAAATGATAACGTCGCTTGATGTACCATTGTTATCGGCATCACCGTTTGAGCCATTGTCAGCATCGTTGTTAGTACCATCGTCGGTACCTTCACCGTTGCCACCTACTGCACCATCCGTACCCTCACTCTGTGAGTTAGGATCGTAGTAGTCAACTAATCTCTTAATGTTTATACTGTCGTTGTATGCATCCCCTGTTGCGTATACGTAAAGCACCATTGGATGTGCAGCCATTGTGATACCGGTGTGAAGACCAAGTGAACCAAGCAAGCTGCTGAATTCAGAGGCTGTGATGTGCTCAAGCTCAATAGCTGTAAGGCTGGAGCTGATGCTTGCACTGCCTACTGTAATATTCTTTTTATTGTCGAGGGTTTCAATGAGCTCTGCCATCTTAGCAAGCTGCATTGGGTAACCACTTACCCAGAACTCACGAAGGTTAATGTCAACCTTAACTATCTGTACGCTGATACCAAGTGTGGAAAGCTGAGATGTAAGTGTATCTGTAGAGATATACTGGAGAGAGAACTTGGTAAGAGCCTTGCTGTCGATGAAGTTTGAGTTAAGAATATCTGCTGTACCAACATAAATAAGGTTATCGTTTTTTATGTAAGTCATATCAACCATACGAAGCACGTAGTCGATAGCAGCAAGAGGAGTTACGTTTTCCAGCTCAATTGCAGGAACCTTTGTAGCTGCACCCTTATAAATCATCTTGTAGCCTGTGTGAGCGAGTATTGTTTCAAGAACACCGATAAGGTCTGATTCGGCAGCAACCTTCATAGAGATTGTGCTTGATGAACCGTATACTGTTGTGGAGTCGTCCTCAACAGATGCAGCGCCCGGAATAAGGAGCTTCTGACCTGCATAGAGCTTTGAAGAAGCTGATATGCCGTTGTTGTCGACAATGCTTGAAACTGTTACACCGTGAGCAGCAGCGATGGATGAAAGAGTATCGCCTGACTTAACGGTGTAAGCGCCCATAATGTCGTCGGATGAGCCTGATGCTGCAAGCGGTAAAACAATGCTTGTAAGCATCACGAAAACGAGGGCGAATATGCCTATTGACCTCATTTTGCTGTTTTTTGTTTTCATTGGAAAATCCCCCTAAAATATGTGAAATACATAAATTGTTACTAAATTAATTTGCGACCAAGAAGCCTTGATTATTGGTTTGTCATATCAAGCTTCTTAGTAACGTCGCCGGCCTTAAACACAACGTAGTCTGAAGTTATTTCTATAAGCTCCCAGCTACCAATCATTTCACCCTTTGAAAGGCTGAAGGTGTCACCCATTGAACCGATTTCTATAAGAGCAACCTTAAGACCACTACTGCCACTTGAGTAGGTTTTGTATTTAGCTGAAGCTAAAACATCCTCTGAAAGAGGGTCAGATTCAATAAGCTCAACAATCTCTTTGTCTTTGATAAGATTGTTGCCAGGTAAAACCTCAACCTGATTTGAGTTAGCACCTGCATCGACCGTGCCCGAGGTATTGTCGTCTGTTAAAATGCCGTCTCCAAAAATCAGGAATAGAATCACTCCTGCTAAAATCAAGAATAAAACAACCGGGATGATAATCTTCATTATCGGGTTTTTGTCAAAGAAATCCATAAACTTAAGCATCATATCGTTTTTAGGTGCTGATTTCTTTTCTGCCTTGTCTTTGCTTCCGAACTTTGGTAACTCCAGAGCCATGTTATAACCTCCAAAAAATTCAAATCTGAATTCAGAATTTATGCTGTAGAATTATGACCTTTTTCGTCATAAAAAGCTATCGAAATCTAAATTTGGGTATAATATACCCATTTAGACTATTACACAGTATTAATATACAATATATATGCAAATTTTTCAATAGTTTTTCAATGATAAATTACCAAAAAAATGCACAAAATAC
>JAZSJL010000079.1:0-5536 GCA_045534355.1 Acutalibacteraceae bacterium | reverse complement strand
TTTAAAAACGTTAAGTCAGATTTTTAAGAGCACCCTTAATAAGCTCTTCCACCGATAAATCAGGTGAAACCTTACTTACAGCAACAGATGCCTCGGAATGAGAGTAGCCAAGAGCTGTAAGGGCTGCAATTGCTTCTGCAGTATTTGACATATTATTAACTGCCTTGACTGCATTTGAAATATTACTGCTCTCCTCTGATATAAAGCTGACACCGGATATTTTATCCTTAAGCTCCATAATAATTCTTTGAGCAAGCTTGGGACCAACTCCGTTTGCTGCTGTGATTGCTTTAACGTCGCCCGAGGAAACGGCAAGTGCAAAGGAATCGGGCGAAAGTGCTGAAAGAATTGCAAGGCCAACCTTGGGACCTACACCCGAAACGCTTATAAGAAGCTTGAATGCATCTAATTCAGTCTGATTTGCAAATCCGAACAAATCCAATGCATCCTCACGTACGTTAAGGTGGGTGTATACCGTAACCTCATCTGCTCGGCTTCCGTGAAGAGTTTGGAGTGTGCTCTGTGTTGTGAAGCACCTGAAGCCTACACCACCAACAGAGATTGCAAAGCTTTGCTCATCTGTATATATTATTTTACCTGTAAGACTATAGAACATATTATCCTACCTCTTTATTTCATATTAAGAATAAGTGAGCCACTTGAATGGCCGTGGCATATTGCAAGTGCCAACGCATCGGCAGCATCGTCAGGCTTTGGAATTTTATCGAGGTGAAGGAACATTTTAGTCATTTCCTGCACCTGCTTTTTTTCTGCCCTGCCATAGCCGACTATACTTTGCTTAACCTGTAGTGGTGTATACTCGTAAATGGGTATCCCCTTTTTTTGAATTGCAAGAAAAATAACTCCCCTTGCCTGTGCAACGTCTATAGCTGTTTTTTGGTTAGTATTGAAATACAGCCTTTCTATACTCACAGCATCGGGTTTAAATTTTTCCAAAAGCTCTGTAATATCGTCGTAAATCTTTTCAAGACGCTCATTGAAGGGCATATCCTTATGGGTAGTTACGGCACCGTAGCCTAAAAGAGTAAAGTTGTTATTTTCGTACCTTATAATGCCACAGCCGACTATTGCATAACCGGGGTCAATACCTAAAATTACCACGCCTTCACCACCACAGAGCATACTTATAGATTTTCAAGGTATTATACCATAATATAGTACAAAATTTCAACACCTTATAACTAATAATTAACAATATATTCAAATATATTGATTTTATTATATTGAATTGATATAATGAAAAAAAGTAGATGTGATTAAGAGGGTTTTGTATGAAGATTAAAGAATTTTTCAAAGATAAAAACAACGTTATTCTTGCAATTTCGGCAAGTCTTATTGCTTTGGCTGTAATTATTGCTGTTGTTGCTACCTCTGTGGAGAAAAGCAGAATTGAAAACAAAACAAGCGAGATTATTTCAACAACCAACAAAGCAGATAACAAGGCACCAAACAGTGCTGCAAACAACGAAGCCGGTGCACAACAGCCCGATACAACCGTTCCCCCTGTTGCAAGTGGCACAAACGTACCCGGTAAGTATACTGTTGCAACACAAAACGACCCTCTCGGTGTAAGAGCAAAGCCTTCACAGGATGCAGAAAGAATCTATGACTTACCTAAGGGTAGTGAGGTTTCTGTTTCTGCTACCTTTGATGGATGGGCATTTGTAAAAATAGATGGTGTAAGTGGCTGGGTCAACAGCGATTACCTCACCCTTGCCGAAAAGGGTGAAGCACCAAAACACAACCCCGGAAAATACACAGTTGCAACACAAAATGACCCATTAGGAATCCGTGTTAAGCCCGAAGCTGACGCACAGCGAAACGGCGAAGTTCCTAAGGGTGAGCAAATTGAGGTTTTAACTGTTTGTGGCGAATGGGGCTACGTTGAATATGGCGAATATTCAGGCTGGTTATCATTCCAGTATCTCAAGTAATTATGTATATTTGCAACGATTGTCCAAGAAAATGTAACGCAAAAAGAGAAGCTCTTGCCGATAACGGTAAGGGCTTTTGCAATATGGGTAAAAGCCCTGTAATAGCAAGGGCTGACCTTCACTTTTGGGAGGAGCCACCTATTAGTGGCACAAACGGGAGTGGTACAATATTTTTCTCAGGCTGTAATTTACAATGTGTATTTTGCCAAAATGAAAAAATCAGCAGAGGTAAATTCGGCAAGGAAATTACCACAGATGAGCTTAAAGGTATATACAAGCACCTGATTGACAAGGGTGCTCACAACATCAACCTTGTAACAGGCACACACTTTGTAGATGCTATTGCAGAATCCCTTGACTCTCCTTTGGCTGTACCTGTTGTTTACAACTGTGGCGGCTACGAGAGTGCGGAAGCACTTAAAAAGCTAGAAGGCAAAGTGCAGATATATTTACCCGATTTAAAGTACACCGATGATAAATTAGCAATACGCTACTCAAAGGCTCCGGACTACTTTAAAACTGCCACTACGGCAATAAAGGAAATGCACAGGCAGGTTGGCAATTACCATATTGACGAAAACGGCATAATGAAGAAAGGTGTAATTATACGCCACCTGATTCTGCCCGGTCAGTTAGAAAACACAAAAAAGGCTATTGACTGGGTTGCAAATACCTTCAAGGAGGGTCAGGTGCTGTTTAGTCTTATGAGCCAGTTTACACCTATACCCTCTTGTACCACAGACAGCCTCCACAGAAGGCTTACACAGGCAGAATACGATGAAATTGAGGATTATTTAATAGCTTCAGGCATTGAGGACGGCTTTATGCAGGAGCTGTCCTCTGCCTCGGAGGAATACGTACCACCATTCAATATAGGTGAAAAAATCCCATAAAAAAGTAACTAACCCGACACTCCTACATAATATGATAGTGAAGTTTACAAAAAGGCTTCAAATCATACTTAGGAGGAAGATATATGGCTGAAAACAGAGCCCTTAGTGGCGTTGACCTTCACCACGTAAAAGAGGCAATTTGCGTAGACACAAACAGAGTTTACGACTCCTGCGCCGACAAGGATTGCATTGCTGATTTAAGAGTGTATTTTACTGATTGTGCACAAGGCGTTATTGAAAATGCAACAGCAGTAAGAGCAAGGTCGGCAGAAATACTCAACTGTGTTGTTGAGGTAGAAAAGGTACCCTTTAACAAGGGCTGTTATTCCGTTGATTTAACATTCTTTGTAAAGGTTTGCCTTGATGCAATCTCCTGCCCTACTGCACCACCAACAACTGTGGAGGGTCTTGTTTCCTTCGGCAAAAAATGCATACTTTACGGCAGCGAGGGAAACGTTAAAATATTTACATCCAACTACGTTCCGAGTGGAAATGATGATCAAAATCCTATAGGCAACTCTAATCCCACGGCAAAGGTACAAAGCGTTGACCCAATTATCCTTGATGCTAAAATCTGCAGGGTATGCGACTGCTGTAACACCTTAGGTGAAAGCTGTGAGGCAGTGCCTAACAATATTTGCAGATGCTTTAATGGCTCCTTCTGTTTCAACTGTGAAAGGGTTGTAAAGGTAACACTTGGTATATTCACTATTGTACAACTGGAGAGAGACGTGCAGATGCTTATACCTGCATACGATTTCTGTATTCCTACAAAGGAATGCACCTGCGACACAGAGGACCCGTGCGACACCTTCAAGAGAATTTGCTTCCCCATTGATGAATTCTTCCCACCAAACAGCAAAAACGATGGCTGTGCAACACCCTTTAGTCCAAATAGTGGGTGTGGCTGTGGAAGCTCAAAATAAACAGAATACAGTAAAAAAGGAGTAGCAATGCTACTCCTTTTACTTTGTTATTTATTATTTCTTTTCACCGATTAATCTTTCGATTATATCTGAATAGAGTGCTCCCGGGTCGTCAAGGAAGCCATCCTTAAGCTGTTCTGCCTGTAAAGCATCGGCAACATTGAGCGTTAAGGTAAGAAGGCTCTGACCAGCAGAAAGAATCTCAAGGGTAACGTTGTAGCCGTCCTCAACCTTCTCCACAGTAACCTTATTTTCTCTTTCGGAGCGTGCACGTGCAATTATATTAAGCGCTGTTTTCACAGCCTTTTCACGTACACCGGGCAACAAATTCTTTTCAAGCTCCGTTGCGCTCTGTGCACCGACTTTTGATACAACAAGGTGTGGCTCACCCAGATGCTCTTCTTCCATAAGAGCACCGTTTTCAAGCAATTCGTCTATAGCAGAGTTTGCATCGAAGTAGTTTACAAGACCTGTTTTCTGAAGCACATCGCAAATCTGCACACGAGTCATAGGGTCCTTTACTGACTTAAGAATATAGCAAATGAGGATTTTAATCTCAAGCATATAGCGAAGTCCACCGATTTCAATGCCACCTGCAAAGGTATCGAACTTACCCATCTATTTCACTTCCTAATCATTAGCTTTGTAGATATATTTTATCATTTTTCAGCAATTAAATCAATTAAATTTTCTTGAATATTCTATTAAATATTCACGCACCTCACCTGCAAGGTACAAGGAGCCTACGCAAAGGAGTGCACTATCCCTATCAAGCATACTAAAAGCTTTTGAAGCTGCTTCCTTTACTTCATCAACAGCAACAGCTTCTTTGGAGTATTTTTGGGCAATAGCAGAAAGCTCTGTTGCCTTCATAGAGCGAGGGTTTTGGGGTGTAACAGCAAAAAAAACATCTGTGTGAAGCATTAGCTGTTTAAGGGATTCTTCTACGTCCTTATCTGCCATCATACCTGCTATGACGATAACCTTTTTCTTTTCAGCTATTTCATCCTTAACAGCATTGAAAAAGACCTTTGCACCGTCTGCATTGTGACCACCATCTAAAACAACAAGTGGTTGGCTCGAAATAACCTCTACTCTTGCAGGTAAAATAGTTTTAGAAATACCCATTTGGATATGCTCTGTTGTGATATTAAAATCCTTTTTCAGATACTCACAGGCTTCAATAACACAAGTCATATTTTTAAGCTGATGAAGTCCCGGCATTGAAACACTATACGGGGTGCCATTGTATATGAATACAGTTCCCAACAGGTCAGATTTTATAACCTTTATATCACTTTGTGAGGGAACAACCAACTCCCCTTGCATGCTCTCAACCGTTGATTTTATTACATTTAATGCCTCGTCGGGTTGACCATATGAGGAAACCACTCTACAGCCATTTTTCAGCGTACCACATTTCTCAAAGGCAATCTGCTGGAGTGTATCACCTAAAATTGCCGTGTGGTCAAGAGAGAGTGATGTAATAACGTTAACAAGCGGACAAGAAATAACGTTTGTTGCATCCAGCCTGCCACCAAGACCAACCTCTAACACAACAGCCCGGCACTCAAGCTCTGCAAAGCAAAGAAATGCAGCTGCAGTAAGTGCTTCAAACTCCGTTATATCTGTACCGTCCTTCTGTAATGCTTCTACAGCTTCTTTAACACGTTGCACGCTTCTTGCAAAAACATCTTCTGCAACAGGCTTACCGTTAAACTGTACTCTTTCAAGGAAATGGCTTACGTATGGTGAAGTATAA
>JAZSJL010000145.1:0-2977 GCA_045534355.1 Acutalibacteraceae bacterium | reverse complement strand
GCAGGTGAAGCAAAGCGTGACTACCCTGCATCTATATCATACCAATCGCCTTGGTTTAAGGAGTATAAATTAGTTGAGGACCACTTTGCAAGAGTAAACACAGCCCTTACAAGAGGTAAGCCTGTTATTAAGGTTGGCGTTATTCACCCTGTTGAAAGCTTCTGGCTCCATTGGGGTCCGAATGACAAATCTGCAATATTCAGAGATGGTCTTGACGAGAAATTCCTCTCTCTTTCAGAGTGGCTTCTCACAGGTAGCGTAGACTTTAACTTCATTTGCGAATCTACCCTGCCTACTCTTTGCGACGTTGCATATGCACCACTTAAGGTTGGTGAAATGAACTACGATACAATCATTGTTCCGGGTTGCGAAACCTTAAGAAGCTCTACACTACAGCGCCTTGAGGAATTCAAAAAGGCAGGTGGCAGACTTATCTTCCTTGGTGATGCACCAAAGTATTGCGATGCCGTACCATCCGAAAGAGGCAAGGCTCTCTACGAGGCTTCTGAAAGCTATGACTACACACGCTCTGCAATTATTACTGCCCTTGAAGGTGATAAGGTAGTTAACCTGCGCAGAGACAACGGTGTGCTTACAGATAACCTTATTTATCAGCTCCGTGAGGACGTTGATTGCAGCTGGCTTTTCGTTGCTCACAGCAAGGAGCCTTACAACAGCAATATCGACAACGGAATGGGTGTGAAAATCACAGTTAAGGGTGAGTATGGCGTTTACGTTTATGACACACAAAACGGCAACATCTACCCTGCAGATTTCACACACAAAAACGGTAACACAATCATTTCACAGCACATTTACGGCTATGACTCTTTCCTTTACAAATTAATTGATAAAAACAGCGTTGCACCACAAAAGAGCAACGTAAAATTCAACACAAGCGCAACTGCCGTTACAGGTCTTGTAGACTACGAGCTTACAGAGGAAAACGTGCTTTTACTTGATATTGCAGAGCACAAGCTGGAGGGCGAAGAGGACTTCTCGCCTGCTGAGGAAATACTCCGTCTTGACAATATCTGCCGCAGAAAGCTTGGCTTGAAGGTGCGTGGTGGCGAGGACGTACAGCCTTGGGTTTACGGCGAAACTCCACCTGTTTCAAAGGTAACCCTTCGCTATAATATTCAAAGCGAAATCGACTACCAGGGCGCTTTGCTTGCCCTTGAGGAAGCAGACAAAGCAGAAATATTCTTCAACGGCGAAAAGGTAGATAACACTATCCTTGAAAATTACGTTGATATTTCCATATTTAAGGTTAAATTACCAAAAATCAAGAAGGGTGAAAATCAGCTTATTATTACGTATCCCTTTGGTGAGAGCATCAGCCTTGAAAGTGTATTTATTTTAGGCTCCTTTGGTGTAAAGGTATACGGCTCACAGGCTGTTATAACTCCACTCCCACAAAAAATCGGCTTTGGTGATATTACAGCACAAGGCTTCCCGTTCTATGGTGGCAACGTTATATATAAGCTCCCTGTTGAGATTAAGAATAACAATCTTAAAGTAGTCGCATCTGACTTTATGGGTGCGCTGGTGAGTGCAAGGCTCGACGGAAAAGAGATAGGCAAAATCGCATATCCACCATACCTTGCACAAGCACAGGGCGTAGAAAACGGTATGCACACACTTGAGCTTACCCTTTACGGCCACCGATACAACACCTTTGGTCCACTCCACCTTGTAAATGAAAAAGAGAGCTGGCACGGACCGGGTGCCTGGAGAAGCACAGGCTTCAACTGGAGCTATGAGTACGTGCTTCGTAGGGTTGGTCTTATGAAAGCACCGGTTGTGGAGTAATTTTTTCAATTACCGGAGTGTGCAAAGGATTCGGAAATTTTGGAACGCTAAGCGTTACGATTATCAACTTTGCAAAATTAAGATAGTTGCCCACCTTCTTTAAGAAAGGGATAGGCTTCGCAATACTTTTAGTGAAGGATAGGGGTAAGAGAACTACCCACCACCGTTCCAACCAAGATAAAAATAAAGGATAGTACATCCCTCGGAATGTACTATCCTTTAACTTTTGGTTTATTGAGGAACGGTCCCCCTCCCTATTTGCTTCGCAAACAGGGATGAAAAGCTGTCGCTACATTTAAATCCTTGCGAAGCTGTATATAGAGGCAAGATAAAGCTATTCGCCAAATATCACAAATTACTCTGCCATGCGAAGGGTCATTTCAAGTATTCTCTTAACGCACAGCTCAAGGTCGGCACGAATAAGCTCACCCTTCTTGTAGCCCTCCATAAGGTCCTCGGGGTAGCCAACGTGCATTTTCATATCGTTGCCTGCCTTAACCTCCTTAACCGGGTCATTTTTTACACCCCAGTCGGTTGTAACCATATTTCGGAAGCCCCATTCATCACGAAGAATACCTGTAAGAAGCTCATAGCTTTCGGAAGTGTGCTGACCATTAATAAGGTTGTATGATGACATAACCGTCCACGGATTTGCTTCCTTAACACAGATTTCAAAGCCACGAAGGTAAATTTCACGGAGTGCTCTTTCAGAAAGACGAGAGTCACAGCCCATACGGTTTGCTTCCTTGTTGTTACAAGCAAAGTGCTTCATAGAAACTGCAACCTTCTGCGATTGAATTCCTCGCATTTGTGCAGCTGCAATTTTACCTGAAATGAGTGGATCCTCTGAATAATATTCGAAGTTTCTGCCACAAAGTGGGTTTTTGTGTATATTAAGGGCAGGTGCAAGCCATATGCCGATATTATTTTCTCTTATTTCAGAGCCACCACCTGCACCTACCTCGTAGGCAAGGTCAGGGTCCCAAGCACAGGCAATAAGTGTTGCACAAGGCCAAGCAGTTGTTGGTATGCCTGTTTCAGGGTTAAGTCGAAGTCCTGCAGGTCCGTCTGCTGTTGGAATTGGTGGGATATTAAGCCTTTGCATACCACCAAAGCAGCCTGTGTTTGCAACACCTGTAGGAGCCTTGCCACCTACAAAGTCCAT
>JAZSJL010000406.1:0-2977 GCA_045534355.1 Acutalibacteraceae bacterium | reverse complement strand
AAAATCTACATAACCTGCACAGTATTTGAGGGTGGCACAATCCGTATTACGGTAAGGGACAGGGGCTGTGGTATTGCAGACGTTGAAAAAGCACGTCAGCCATTATACACAAGCGTAGGTGGCGACCGTTCAGGCTTGGGCTTTACTGTTATGGAAAGCTTTTCAGATAAGCTTCGTGTTCGCTCAAAGCAGGGGGTGGGTACAACAGTAACCATAGAAAAGCATATAAAGGGCAAATCAGATGATTGAGCGTGAAAATCTTATAAAAAACAACCTTTCCCTTGTACACTATTGCGCCCGTCGCTTCGTTGACAGGGGTGTAGAGTACGAGGATTTGTACCAGGCAGGGTGTGTAGGTCTTGTAAAGGCAGTCAATGGCTTCGACGAAAGCTTGGGCTTCGTATTTTCAACCTATGCAGTACCTGCCATTTTAGGTGAAATAAGGCGTATTTTCAGAGATGGTGGAGCAGTCAAGGTCAGCAGAGGTATGAAGGAAAAATCTCGCCTTCTGTGGCAAGAAAAGGAAAAGCTCTCTGTAGCACTTTCAAGGGAGCCTACTGTAAACGAGCTTGCTGAATATACAAATATGGAGGTTTGCGAGGTGAGTCAGCTGCTTCTTGCATTTCAGCCTGTGCTTTCCCTGACACCTGCCGACGACGATAACGAATGTGAGATTGACGTGCCTTTTGAGGAGCAGGACAAAATAGATGATTTTTTATGTCTGAGAGCCTGTGTTGAAAGCTTGGAGGAAACAGATAAAAAAATAATCGAATTAAGATATTTTGCTTCCAAAACACAATCTGCCGTGGCAAAAATACTTGGTATGACTCAGGTGCAGGTATCACGTCGGGAAAAGAAAATTCTGAAGGAGATACGAGAAAAAATGCTTGTTTAGTGAGTTGAACAAAAAAAGCAAATATTACAATAAAAAGAATGGTGAAAATGTTAATTGACAACAAGCTCCGTACACTGGCAAAATAAGTCGGTTTGTTATAAAATATATTCGGTAAAAAATTAACAAATAAAAGGAGTAATTCAAAATGGGTCTTTTAAACAAGAAAACAGTTGATGATATCAGCGCAAAAGGCAAAAAGGTTCTCGTTCGTTGCGACTTTAACGTTCCTCTTAAGGATGGCGTTATTACAGACGAAAACCGTATTACAGCAGCACTCCCAACAATCAAAAAGCTTATTGCAGACGGCGCAAAGGTTATTCTTTGCTCACACTTAGGTAAGGTAAAAAACGGACCTAACGAGAAGGAATCTCTTGCACCTGTAGCAAAGAGACTTTCAGAGCTTCTCGGTCAGGAGGTTGTTTTCGCAGCAGACGATACAGTTGTTGGCGAAAATGCTCTTGCAGCAGTAGCAGCAATGAAGGAGGGCGACGTAGTTCTTCTTCAGAATACTCGTTTCCGTCCTGAAGAAACAAAGAACGGCGAAGCTTTCTCAAGAGAGCTTGCATCTCTTTGCGACATCTACGTAAACGATGCTTTCGGTGCAGCACACAGAGCCCACTGCTCAACAGTTGGTGTAGCATCATTTGTTGAAGAGGCAGCAGTTGGCTACCTTATGGGTAAAGAGCTTCAGTACCTCGGCAACGCAGTTGAAGACCCACAGAGACCGTTTGTTACAATCCTCGGTGGTGCAAAGGTTGCAGATAAGCTCAACGTTATTGAAAACCTTCTCAATAAGGCAGATACACTTATCATCGGTGGTGGTATGGCATACACATTCCTCGCTGCAAAGGGCTACTCAGTAGGTACATCTCTTCTTGACGAAACAAAGATTGACTACTGTAAGGATATGCTTGCAAAGGCAGCAGAGAAGGGCGTTCAGATTCTTCTTCCTGTTGACGTTACAACAGCAAAGGATTTCCCGAATCCAATCGATGCAGAAATCGAAGTAACTGTTTACGATGCAGATAAGATTCCGGCAGACGTTATGGGTCTTGATATCGGTCCAAAGACAGCAGAGCTTTATGCAGATGCAGTTAAGTCAGCAAAGACTGTTGTTTGGAACGGTCCTATGGGCGTATTCGAAAACCCAATCCTCGCAAAGGGTACAATCGCAGTTGCACAGTCTCTTGCAGATACAGACGCTACAACAATCATCGGTGGTGGTGACTCTGCAGCAGCAGTTAACACACTCGGCTTTGGTCCTAAGATGACACACATCTCAACAGGTGGTGGCGCATCTCTCGAGTTCCTTGAGGGTAAAGCACTTCCGGGCATCGAAGCAGTTAACGATAAATAATATAGCACGCATCCTGCGCATTTTAGCCACCCGAACTTGCGTATCTTTATACGCTTCGGGGTGTCTAAAAAGCACATTATGCGCACTCTATCATTCATCGTTCAAGAATGAAAAAAGTGTGTAATTTTATAGTTAAGAATAAAAGTTAAACGAAAGAGGATAAAGATATGGATAAATCACTTCGTAAAGCAGTTATCGCAGGTAACTGGAAAATGAACAAAACTCCTGATGAAGCAAAGGCTATCATCAGCGAAATGAAGCCTCTCGTTGCAGGTGCAGATTGCGACGTTGTTCTTTGTGTACCATACATCGATATTTTTGCTGCACAGGAGGCTGCTGCAGGCTCAAACATCAAAATCGGTGCAGAAAACTGCCATTGGGCAGAGAGTGGCGCATTCACAGGTGAGGTCTCAGCTCCAATGCTTAAGGCTATCGGCGTTGAATACGTAATTATCGGTCACTCCGAAAGAAGACAGTACTTCGGCGAAACAGACGATACTGTTAATAAGAGAGTTCGTGCAGCACTTGATAGTGGCCTTACAGTTATCCTTTGTGTTGGTGAGCTTCTCGATGAGCGTAAGAAGGGTGTAACAATGGAAGTTGTTCGCTCACAGACAAAGATTGCTCTTCAGGGCGTTTCTGTTGAAGAGCTTGACAGAATCATCATTGCATACGAGCCTGTATGGGCTATCGGTACAGGTGAAACTGCAACAGCAGAGCAGGCA
>JAZSJL010000319.1:0-2188 GCA_045534355.1 Acutalibacteraceae bacterium | reverse complement strand
TGGGTGGTACTCTTATTGCCGAAAAGCTTTCTGAAACACCCTGGGTGAAGGATGAAAAGCTTCATTTTATTTTTCAGCCACAAAGCAGGGCAGAGGATTTGCGAGAGTTTCTGTTTTCCAACGGCTTCGAAATTTGTGAAGAAAAAGCTACCCACGAGGGCAGACGTGTATATATCTGTCTTGATGCTGTTTATACAGGTGAAAGTAAGCCATTTACACAGGCAGAGTGCTTTATAGGTAAGCTTCCCCATACAGAGGATGCCCACAAGCATTTGTCGGGTCAGCTTGCAAGGCTGCAAAAGAAGTACAATGCTTTAGCTTCTTTAAAAAACGGTGAAGATACTTCACTTCTTTTAAATACAATTACCGAAATTAAGAGGTTTTTAAATGATTGATATAGTTGCACAGGGCATAGGCTTTTTAGGTGCCGGATTTAACTTTTTAAGCTTTCAGCAGAATAAGCGTAGCCGAATAATCGGTTTTCAGATTGTTGCTGCATTGCTTTTCATAGCTCACTACATATTCCTTGGCATCACAAAGGGTGGCGATGCATTTTCGGGTGCTGCTCTTAATTTTATTGGACTTTCAAGGTCAATTGTGTTTATCAATAACGATAAGAAGTGGGCAAGGAGCCCTGTGTGGCTTGTGTTTTTTATAGTAGTTTCTGCTGTTGCAGGTATCCTGACGTGGGAGAGCTGGTATTCCTTTTTGCCATCTACAGCAATGATTCTCACAACCATCAGCTATTGGATGAAGAGCGAAACTAAAATCAGGCTTATTACCTTCCCAAGCTCACCGTGTTGGCTCATTTATAATATAATTACCGGCTCCGTTGCAGGTATTGTTACAGAGTGCGTGGTTATGTCATCACTTATAATCGCAATTGTAAGGTACGATATTCTCAAAAAAGATAAAAAGGAGGCAGTTAAAGGTGAAAATTAAAGAAATATACAATTTTCTCGATGAAATAGCACCATTTTCAACTGCTGCCGAGTGGGATAATACAGGCCTTTGTATCGGCTCATTGGAAAAGCCTGTATCAAAGGTGCTTTTAGCATTAGACGTTACTCACGAAGTTATCAGAAAAGCAAATGAATGGGGTGCTGAGCTTGTGCTTACCCACCATCCGTTAATGTTTGCTCCTGTTAGCTCTATAGATGAGGGCTCCGTGCTCTGCGAGGCTGTAAGGTCTTGTAAAACATATATATCTTCCCACACTTGTTTGGATATTGCACCAAATGGTGTTAACGATTGCTTGGCAAGGGCAGTCGGCATAAATAATATACACTCCACGAAGCAGGATATATTTCTCAAAATTGGTGAAATTGAGCCTTGCTCAGCAGATGCCTTTGCAGAGATAATCAAAGCTTCTTTAGGTGGCGCTGTTACCTATACGGATAGTGGAAGGGTAATAAAGAAGGTTGCAATCTGTTCGGGCTCAGGTGGAGATTTAGTTACTGCCGCAGCACAGGCAGGTGCAGATGCACTTCTTACAGGCGAAGCAAAGCACCACCACTATTTAGAGGCAAATGCCTTGGGTATTTCGCTTTTCAGTGCAGGGCACTTTGAAACAGAGAACCTTGTTTTAGATTATCTTAAAACAGCTTTAAAAGAAAAATTTAATGGCTTGCAGGTTGAGATTTTTTCTCCTGCACCTGCAAAACATATATAAATAGAAGGCATAGGTTATGGCGTTAGACGGAATGTATTTGAGCTTTATGTGCAGAAGCGTAAGCGAAGCACTTGTAGGCTCCAAGGTAGATAAAATTCACCAGCCCGGTAAAAACGAGCTGGTGTTCATAATGCGCACAAGGGGTGGTATGCATAAGCTGTATTTTTCAGCAGATGCAAACAGCCCTCGCTTCTGCTTGGTTGAAAATACACCCGAAAACCCACAAACACCACCAATGCTTTGTATGCTTTTAAGAAAAAGGCTTGTAGGTGCCACACTTTTGAGCGTGGAGCAATACGGTCTTGACAGAATTGTATACTTTAATTTCGATGCTACAAACGAAATTGGTGACAAGGTTAAGCTGACTCTTGCCGTTGAAATAATGGCACAGCACAGCAACGTTATTCTTTTTGACAGGGATAACGATAACAGAATTGTAGATGCCTTAAGGCGTGTAGATGCACAGACATCATCCTTTCGCCTTGTGCTTCCCGGTGCACAGTATAAGCTTCCCCC
>JAZSJL010000281.1:0-2604 GCA_045534355.1 Acutalibacteraceae bacterium | reverse complement strand
ACTCAACCAAATAGTCAAACGCCTCACTTATCGCCCTTACAGGCACCATTGTTCTGTCGTTTGTTATCTCGGCAGCACAATCAAGCAGAGTCGCCTCACCATTCTTGTAGAGCACATTCTCGCCAATAGTAATTTTAACTTCCGTACCATCTTTCACACCAATAGCTGTCCTTGTTTCGTTATCCCAGGAAACCTTTGCCCCAAGCGCTTCAAATATTGCTCTCATAGGCACTAATGTACGGTCATTTTTAATGTAGGCAACCGTATCAAACTCCATTGTTTTTCCGTCTATTTTAATGTCAATAATGTGACGGAATTCAACTTCGGGATATGTTCTGTATGCTCTATAGCTCTCAGGGTCTGAAGGTTTGTTAGACTTTTTCGTGAACACCTCTTCGGCTGTGGAGCCTGCGTAGCCATAAACCGTTTTTATTTTTTCAAAAGAGCCCACCTGAGTTCTGTTCCAACCGATAGAATGGGTGTTATATTCGGAAAAAGCAGGGATAATCTCTGTGTTGGGGTTATAGAAAATCACCTCTGAATCCTCCAGGTTGACAAATGCTTCCTCTTCGATTTTTTCAACACCTTTTCCTATTACAACCTTTTCAAGCTCCCAACAATGCCAGAAGGCATTCTTTTTAATTATCTTAACACCATCGGGGATTACAACAGTTCCTTTAACGGAAGACGGACACCAATAAAGCTCCGTTTTATCTTTATTGTATAACCACCCGTCTTCCCCTATGATGAAGTAGGGGTTCTTTTCGTCAATAACTATTTTTTCAAGCTTATTACATCCCATTATGCCTCCCATGCTTTTTACAGTTGAGGGAATATACAGCTCTTTTAAATTAAAACAAACAAAAATTGCATTATTGTCTATAATCTCTATACCTTCAGATATATGAATTGTTTCAATATCAGACGATGTTATTACTCTCGAACCTATAGTCTTTACTTCTGCACCGTCTATCACCGCCGGTACAATTAAGGTTTTTTCATTATCGGACCTTTTAGCAATACCTTTTATCGTTAAAGTGTTGTCTTCATTAACGCTATAACGGTATTCTGTCACATTCATCTCTTCAGCTATAACTGTGCTAAAGCTGCTGCACAAAAGTACAACAAGCAACAAACATATAATCTTTTTCATTTTGTTACCTCCACAGTTTTCATTTCGTTGTTCCATGTAACCATGCATCCACACGCCTCACTTATCGCCCTCACAGGCACCATTGTTCTGTCGTTTGTGATTTCTGCAGCACAATCAAGCTCTATCGCTTCACCGTTCTTGTAGAGCACATTTTCACCAATGGTGATTTTAACCTGAGTATCACCTTTCACTCCGATTGCTGTCCTTGTATTGTTATCCCAACTTACTTCTGCTCCCAACGCTTCAAATATTGCCCTCATGGGCACCATCGTGCGGCCATTTTTGATGTAGGGTTCTGTATCAAATGCAAGCTTTTCACCGTCAACTACAATTCCTATACTTTGCGAAGCAGATTCAAACTCAATTTCTTTGTCGGTTAGTTGAAGATTGCCTGTCAACATTCCACTTTCATACACGCTGCCGTCAGCTGTCCTTACATATACTATTCCTTTAATCTGCTCAAAGCCTGTGACATTTTCCATCACAACATTTTTGTCTGAGGAATCTGCTTTCCACAGCTTGCCATCCTTTGTGAGAACAAAAAACGAAGGGAAGTACTGTTGCATCACTACATATGTCTTCACCACATCATTTACTCGCACCTTTAAGCGGTCTCCTGAGTATATAGCTAAGGAACCGTTCTTTTCACGTATTCCTATCAACCCGGTGTTAAAGGCAGGGCTTGTTCCCGTTATGTAAAGCTCATCTGCGTTTGAATTAATAAGCTTTGGTGCATATTCTCCATTATTATGTGCTCCGGAATATTCACCCCATATGTATACCTCGCCATTTATGCCAAGAGCTACAACCTTGCCGTCACCTGCAATTACCTTTTCTATGTTATCAAGGAGCTTAACAGGCGTTGTCTGGTCGGGTGTTTTTTCTGAATACTTTGAATAATCAATGCTTCCGGGCGGTCCATAATATAAAGGTGCAACATTTGTATTGCAAGCCATTCCCAGCATACCACCCACATAGGTATACTTTGACGGTTTTGACCCCGGCATCATATTTGCATAAAAGCCGTGTGCCCCCCACACGTAAAGGCTGTTGTCCTCACCAATTGCATAATAAGAATATTCACCTGAAGATGCATTCAAAACTTCAAGCTTTTTCACATTTTCAAGAAGCATAACCGGCACTTCTCCATATTCTCCGCCCCATGCCCATACGGTGTTCTCGTAAAATGCAATAGTATGGTCATCAAAACGGCTTATAAATTCGGCTTTACTTTTTATATCCTCTGTTCCGAATACAGCCTCACTTCCGAAAACCTTTTCCAGAAGCTTAACGCTTGCCATTGCCTTGCCGTTATTAAGTACCGTGTGGTGGTAAATATCCTCGTGATACAAACCTCCCTGCATACTCTGCAGCTGATAGGAATTTTGTGTTACCACACTCTCTCCTCTGCCGTCAATGTAATAAACGTCGTAAACCTCGCCTTTAAAGGT
>JAZSJL010000396.1:0-2019 GCA_045534355.1 Acutalibacteraceae bacterium | reverse complement strand
TGGCCCACAGAACGACATGGCTACGATCCGACTTGTTTTCGCTTTGCTTAACTGCCTGTAAATACAAAGGCTCAAAGGTATCAAAGCTCCATTGACAATCTGCCTTTACAAGTGGGGTATTGTACTGAAGAGCAATCCTGTTTATATCAGCTTTAATGTGGTCATCTGCGTGAGGTAAAATCATGTACGAAAAGCTGTGCTGACCTATATCGGAAACAACGTCCGGTCTTTCTGTTGCACGAAGCAGAGAAAGACTCATTCTGTTATTATGGAAGCCAACACCGTATTTACCGTCGTTAATAAGGGCTACGCCACCACCACTTTCACCAATATCACACCATTTGTGGTGGCAACATTCAAATCTTGCCTGCTGCCAGGTGGTGTTACGGTGTGTTTCCCTTTCAATAAAGCCTGCAGAGGTGTCGCAATATGCTTTACGGGTAAGAATTTTTGGCACAAACTCTGCTTTGAGAAGCTTATGCTTCTCATTCCAATCCACATTACACTCAACCTCAATACCACGCCACCTTCTAAAGAAGCGTATATTAAGCTGTATTGTTGATTTTTCCGTTTTCAAGCTTGCTAAAAGCGTAAGGCTTTCGCCATCGCCTTCCGAAACTACTAAATCACCCACAGGAGTAAGCTCGGCTTCCTTTTCACGGTAGTTAGGTAAAATATCCCAGGCATCGTAATTACCGGGGCAATCCACAAACAAACGCAGTTTATTGAAATCACCCTCAACCCACTCTCTTTGAAGCTCTTTATCATACAAGGATGATATTGAGCCATCAGCAAGAACAGTTGCTTTATAGAAAGGTGTTTCTATTTTTTCACCGTCAAAGGTAAACCATTCGCCGTTAAATGTACTTTTCCTCAAAGCAGCACTTGAAAGAGCAGGTATTTCAGGAATAATCCAATTACCCTTTTTGCCGTAGCGTGTGGCTGTTCCTTTTTTATTTTCAATAAAACTAATTGCATCACGCTTGAAGTTAAGCGTATTAAAATACTTACCTGTATTGCCGATTATTGCATCTAACTCTTTTTCAACTGCTTCATAGTCAGCCATAGCATCGCAATACACAGGGTGAATATGTGAGCCGGGAAGAATATCGTGAAATTGATTTATGAGAAAAGTTTTATAAAGCCCCGTAAGCTTTTCTCTGTTATTTTCTCCACGGAGAACAGAAAGCATTTCTGCTGTTCTGAATTTTTCCTCTAATCTACGGTTTGCACGTTTAATATTGTTTTTTGTAGTAAATGTACCTCTGTGCATTTCAAGGTACAGCTCACCGTCCCACACCTGCAACTTCTCGTTACCCGCAAGATTTCTTTCAAGGAATTCTGCACCTGACATATGCCGGCATTCAGGCATAATTGAAAGCTTTTCAAACCTATTCATAAGCTCAATCATTTCTTCTGTACAGCCTGAGCCACCGTCACCGTAGCCAAACATATTAAGGGTCTGTCCACCACTGTCTTTATCAATATATGCTTCCCAGTTCTCCTGAATCTGGCTTGGCATATTCCAGGTTATAAAGTGTGTTGGTGGTACACAGGCATACACGTCACTACCGTCTATACCACGCCAAATAAAGTTATTGTGCGGGAATCGGTTTGTATCGTTCCAGGTAGACATCTTGTTTGAAACGAAATAATCCACACCACTCTTTTTGAGAATTTGAGGAAGTATCCAGGAATTGCCGAAAACATCGGGAAGCCAGGCGTTATTTACACGCTTACCGAACATTCTCTCGTATGTTTTCTGACCATAAAGACATTGTCTTATCAGGCTCTCTGCATTGGGAACGTTACAGTCAGGCTCAACATACATTGCACCTACAGGCTCAAATTGTCCGTTTGCAACCTTTTCTTTCAGCTCCTCAAAAACATCGGGATAATATTTTTCAAGAGTTTCATACGTATAAGGCTGGGTGTGGGCATATTTAAAATGAGGATACCTGTCCATTAAACGAAGCTGTATGAGAACAGTTCGCAGATTTTTCTGCACAGCGTGAATTC
>JAZSJL010000041.1:0-3751 GCA_045534355.1 Acutalibacteraceae bacterium | reverse complement strand
TCGTTGCCGAAATTATTGAAAAAATATGGGAGGCAGAAAAATGAGACCATTAAAGCTTACAATATCAGCCTTCGGCCCATATGCAGACAAGGTTTTTATTGATATGGAAAGCCTTGGCGAAAATGGTATTTACCTTATAACAGGTGATACAGGTGCAGGTAAAACCACTATATTTGATGCAATTACCTTTGCTTTGTACGACAAGGCAAGTGGTGAGCACAGAGATACCTCTATGCTTCGCTCAAAGTATGCAGAGCCTTCTGCCCCCACAGAGGTTGAGCTTACGTTTTCGAACCACGGCAAAATTTATACTGTTAAGAGAAGCCCTGAATATGAGCGCCCTGCTAAAAACGGCAACGGCACAACTACCCAAAGAGCCGAAGCCACCCTTACCTTACCTGACGGACAGGTTATTGCTAATCGCAGAGAGGTAAATGCAAAGCTACAGGAAATAATAGGTGTAGATGCAAAGCAATTCTCACAGATTGTTATGATTGCACAGGGGGATTTCCTTAAGCTGTTGGTTGCCGATACTAAAGAGCGCCAAGGTATTTTCAGAGAAATATTTAAAACTAACTCATACCAGGTTTTACAGGATACCTTAAAAACGAAATCAGGTGAATTGGGAAGGCTTTGCGATAACACAAGGCTTATTCTTCAACAGCACGTAAACGCTATACTTTGCCGTGATGAGGACGTGCTCTCTGACGAGGTAAAAAAGGCTAAAGAGGGTCAGCTTATGGTGTCTGACGTTATTCTTTTGCTGAAAAAGCTCCTTGATGGCGATACGTGTATTATGGAGGCTCTTACAAAGGAATTGAGTGCAACAGAGGAAGAACTGAAAAAATATAATGATGAAATTGCAAAGCACCAGGCTTTCAGAAAAAGTACTGCTGAATTAGCTTCTGCTGAAAAAGAACTTGAAGCTCTTCTTCCGGACCTTACTCAGGCACAAAAGGAATACGACGAGGAGAAGAGCCACGATAAAGAGGCAGAGGCAAAGCACACCGAGGCTGCCAAGACAGAGGCTCAATATACCGACTACGACAAATATGATATGCTTCTGCGAGAGTGTAAGGAGTTATCTTCTTCAATTTCAAAAAAAGAACGGGAAAAAGAAGATAAGTCAGCGTTACTCAATAATGGCAAAGACGCCTTGGAAGCACTTAAAAAGGAGTACCAAACACTTGTTAATGCCGGTGAAAACAGAGAAAGACTTACTGCAAGAATTAATGAGGCAAGCTCTAAAGCAGAAAGAATTAAAGAGCTTTCAGCAGATTCGGAGCAATTAGCTTCAGGCAAGAAAAAGCTTGAGCTTCTACAGCAGGAGTATTCTGCATCAGCCCACGCTGCAGACGAAGCACAAGGAGCTTACAGTACGCTTAACAGAGCATTTTTAAATAATCAGGCAGGTATACTTGCAGATACCCTGACAGATGGAGCACCCTGCCCCGTTTGTGGTTCAACAGAGCACCCAATCAAGGCAACGAAGCCTACGGATGCACCTACAGAGGAGGAGCTTAACGAGGCAAAGGCAAAAGCCGACCAAGCTCTTCACAACGCTTCTGAAAAGAGCCTTGCAGCCAACCTTCTGAAGGGTCAGGTTGAAGCAGAAGAAAAACAGCTTATGCAGCAAATTTCTGTACTAATTGACGATGTCACACCTACAGATGCAAAGGAAAAGCTTAAGGCTTTACTTGATAAAACAGTTGGCATTATCACAGCACTCACTGATGAGTTGGCTGCCGAAAACGCTAAAATCAAACGCAAAGAAGCCTTGGAGGATATAATTCCTGCAAAAGAAAAGGAGCTAGAGGAAACAGAGCGTTACATCCAACAGCTTACCGAAGAAATTACCAAAGCCTCAACAAGCCTTAAAGAAAAAACTGCTCTTGCAAAAGAAATAAAAGAAAAGCTTACCTTTGAATCCAAGGCAGAGGCACAGGAAAGAGTAAGGGTGCTCCTGTCAGAAATTGATACACATAAAGACAGGCGCTCTAAAAAGGAAGCAAACTTAAAGGCTGTGGAAACACACATTACTGAATTGAAGGCTAAAATAGCACAGCTTAAGGAAACTCTTAAGGAGAAGCCTAAAACCGACGAGGATGCACTCAACGTGCAGATTACTGCTCTTTCACAGAAAAAAAGCGAAATACTTGCAAAGCAACGAGAGTCACACACAAGACACTCAACCAACACAAGTGTACTCAATGCAGTAAAAGAAAAGTCAAATGACCTTATAGCCCTCGAGCACAGATATGCTTGGGTTAAAAACCTTTCTGATACAGCAAACGGCGCCCTTTCAGGTAAAGAGAAAATCATGCTCGAAACGTACATTCAGTCAACGTATTTTGAGCGTATAATAGAAAAGGCTAACAGACGTCTGCTTGTTATGACAGGGAATCAATACGAATTGAGACGCCGTAAGGCTGCAGAAAACAACCGTAGTCAAAGTGGTCTTGAGCTTGATGTTATTGACCACTACAACGGCTCTGTAAGAAGTGTTAAATCCCTCTCCGGTGGTGAATCCTTCAAGGCTTCGCTCTCCCTTGCTCTGGGTCTTTCTGACGAGGTTCAGGAAAGCGCCGGTGGCATAAGGCTCGACACAATGTTCGTAGACGAGGGCTTCGGCTCCCTTGACGAGGAATCCCTTCAGCAGGCAATAAAAGCACTGGCATCCCTTTCCTCAGGCAACAAATTAGTGGGAATAATCTCCCACGTTGCAGAGCTTAAGGAAAGAATTGACACCCAGATTGTGGTAACTAAAAACAAAACGGGTGGAAGCAGCGTAAAAATAGTAATATAATTCTATACAGAACAGAGGTATTTTTATGTACAACGAAAATTCTTTAGATACGGTTTGTGGAGCACTCTGCTATGCAATAGGCATTGAGCCACCTACCACAGCAGAGAAGGCAAATACTGAAATGTGCGAGTTTACAGATAGTGCATTAAACGGCAAAAAAGCAGACAGGCTGTTTATATATAACCCCGATGCCGTTGCACAGTGGCTTGTAAATAACTACCCCCAATATTTAAAAGAGATTTTTGATTTAACACAGCTAAAGGTACCTTTAAGGAGTGTTATGCCCTCTGTTACACCTGTGTGCTTCGGCACCTTCTACACAGGTGTACAGCCTGAGGTACACGGAATAAGGAAATACGAAAAGCCTGTAATCAAAACAGACTCCTTCTTTGATGCTCTTATACGACAAGGGAAAAAGGTTGCTATTGTTGCCGAAACAAAATCAAGTATGGCTATGATATTCCTTGAAAGAGAAATGGATTACTTTATTTACGACACGATAGCACAGGTAAACGCAAAGGCGCTACAGCTTATTGCTGAAGATAAATACGACGTTATTTGTGTTTACAACGGAAACTACGACTCCCTTATGCACAAAAATGGTCCCGAAGGCACACGTGCATTGGCAGAACTCCGGTGCAATACAGAAGCCTTTGCTACCTTTGTGCACTCAATAAAAAGCTATTGGAAGTGTCACAATACCTTCTACGGCTACGCAATGGACCACGGCTGCCACGAAATCGACGGAGAAAGTGGCTCCCACGGACTTGATATGGAGGAGGATTTAAACATCTGCCATTATTATGGGGTAAACCTTGCAGAATAAATAATAAAGCATAAAAAAAGAAACGCCATCAATTGATGGCGTTTTGTTTTTCAAAATATCTTTTTATGTAAAGTATTATAAAAACACCCAAAATCGGGAATATGGCTGCTACAAGCATA
>JAZSJL010000190.1:0-9446 GCA_045534355.1 Acutalibacteraceae bacterium | reverse complement strand
AAAGCTTTCGGAGAAAAAGAGAGATATTGTTTTTGATGATATAATCAGAGATGCCGTTGCTTATTCTGTGGGTGTTGCAACGGAAAAAGAGATTGATGAAATCAACATACTAAACGCTACGTTTCTGGCAATGAAAAGGGCAGTAGAAGGTCTTTCAATTAAGCCTGATTTAGCATACATAGATGGTAATCAGTACCCTCGCACAGGCGTTAAGGAGATTACTATTGTAAAGGGCGACAGTAAGTGTATGTCTGTTGCAGCTGCCTCTATTATTGCAAAGGTGAGCAGGGACAGGTATATGCTTAAGGTGGCAGAGGAATACCCTGAGTACCAGTTCCCTAAACACAAGGGCTACGGTACAAAACTCCATTACGAAATGATTGAAAAATATGGTGTTTCTCCCGTACATAGGAGAAGCTTTCTCAAGAAGATTCTCGGAGAGGATAAATAATGGATTCAAGACTTTTAGGAGCTAAAGGTGAGCAGTATGCTGCAAGGTATCTTCGTCAAAAAGGGTACGATATATTAAGTGGAAACTTTTCATTGGGTACAGGTGAAATTGATATAGTAGCCTTTAAAGACAATGTTATCCGTTTTGTGGAGGTTAAAACTCGTACTGTAGGTGGTATGACTTCACCGGCAGAGGCTGTGAACTACCAAAAGCAAGAGAATTTAAAAAGCTCTGCAGCAGCGTATATCACAAAATATAAGCTTCAAAAATATAAGTACTGTTTCGATATTATAGAAGTGTTCGCAGAAGAAGGTGGTAAGATAATAGATATAAACCACATTCAAGATGCATTTTGATTTAACACAATAAGTAAATATAATAACGAAAGCTCCCGAACGTTTTTGTTCGGGAGCTTTCGTTTATTTATTTAGTTTTTATTAATAGTAAGAAGCGTATGAGTTTGTTGAGTAGTAAGCAACGTTGTTGTCAACAAGCTTTTCAACACCCTTAACTGTCCAGTTGATGATTGCATCGTTTATTTCGATGTTGTCAGAAATCTCTTTTGTGAATTCTTCGTAGAATGCATTGTAATCATCAGTAGAGAGTGTTGTGCGAATATCGCCTTCCCACTTCTGCTGGCTATCAGACTCTACCATGTACATAATGTGGTAGCCGTAGTCTGTTTTAACAATACCTGTATCACCCGGCTTGTGTGGAGAAAGTGCCCACTCAAGGAACTCAGGAACATAGTTTGATTCAGAGTTGATGTCGGAGTAAAGACCACCTGTTGTAGCAGAAGCAGTATCATCTGTGTGCTCTTTTACAAGCTCGATGAATGATTCTTCTGTAGGATTGTTGTCCTTCCACTGCTTAAGGAGCTTTTCAGCCTCTGTCTTTGCTGCTGCAAAGTTTGCTTCAATCTCTGCGTTGCTGAGTGTTACTGATGCACCCTCTGCATCCTCTTTAGAGGTCTCTGCCTGAACAAGGAGGTGACGAACGTCAGCACCTGCTGTTGTTGTATCCTTGTGTGCAGGCTCTGTAATAAGCACGATGTAGAATGCTTCCTGGTCAGCAACCTCGAAAATGTTCATATCGCCAACCTTTCTTGAAGCGTCAAATGCCCAATCAGCAAAATCCTTTGAAAGGGAGGTGATGCTTGCCTTCTTGAGGTCAGCAGCAAGTGTTGCTGAATCTGTTTCGTAAGCACTCTTGTATGAAGGTGGAGCAAACTTCTTTGAAGCTGCAATAAAGCTTTCCTCTGTAGTTGCTTCTGCCTTGAAGCTTTCGGCACGTGCTTTAGCCTGGTCCTTTGTATACTCTGGGTCTGTTGAATCTTCAGCAGCCTTTGCATAAGATACTGTAAAATATCTGAAGCTTGCAACGTCTACGTCTGCTCTGTGCTCGTTATAGTACTTTAAAACATCTTCCTCGCTGATTTTATCAGAGTAGTTCTTCTGGCACCACTCAAGGTAGTACTGAGCAACGGTGTCTCTCTCGAGGAGCTCTCTGTAAAGCTTTTCGTTGAGACCTGAACCATAAGACTTTGAGATAAAGTTATCAACAGCGTAGTCACTGTTTTTAGCATTTTCTGCAATTGTTGACATAGCTTCGTCGATAGCAGTCTGCATTTCTGTCTGCTGTTCATCTGTAAGAGCGAACTCTGTTTCACCATTCATAGCTTCGCTGTAGAGCTCTTTAACAATGAAAGCTCTCTGTGGAGCCATATATTTGAAGTAGTCAGCCCATGTTGTTACTTCTTCCGGAGCATCGTCACCGGGGTATTCCTGGTCAGCTGGGTTCTTTGTTAAATCAAAGTAAGTAGCACCAACACCGGAATACTGCTGATCATACTGCTGTGAAATTGAAACTGCCTGGTTATAAAGAACCATATAGTAGTAGTTGTATTCAGCTGCAGAGATTTTTTCACCGTTGTATGTTGCAGCAGGGAGCAATCTCTGTGGAACACCAAAAACGTCTGTAAGCATTTTGCCTGCACCAAAGAGCACAATACCAATTGCAAGGAGTATGCATATAACCTTAACAAGTGTTCTTACAACCTTGTCGCCCTTGCCTGATTTTCTCTTTTTTGCCGCTTTAGCAAGACGAGCCTTGCGTTGCTCACGATAAATTTCGGCATTTGTTTTGATTTCATTGTTTGCCATAAAATTTTCATCCTTTGCTTTCATTTGTTGCACGTAGCCTCAGCCTGTGTGCAAATATAGTACCTATTTTATAACAAATAAAAAAATTTTACAATACTTTTTCAGCATTTAGTTGCCATTATATGTTTTTATTTACAAATTATTAAAGAATAAAATAAAAAAACATATAATATTGTTCTGTTGTTTGACATTGGCTGTAGTATCGTGGTATTATAGTCGGAGTAAATTATTTCTTTGGAAATGGTGTATATATGAAGAAAAAAAGATTAAAGAACAAAAAAATAATCGCAGTAATATCTATAGTGCTTGTAGTAGCTGTTGCAGTTGCAGTTGCTGTGCCAATGCTCTTAAGTAAAGAGGGCAGCAACTTTATGTACGGCAATGCAACCGTAGTTAAGGAAAAATCAATGCTCCGTCACGACGTTTCCTTTGGTGACGGCTTCAAATTTCTTTACGATACTACAGATTCATCCTTTGCAATATCCTCTGCAGATGGTGTAAATATTTTTTACTCTCACAGCAAGGCTGCTGCATCCAACTCTCTTGCAACAATTGTAGACGTCAGAGTGCGAGATAAAAAAGGAAATTCCTATTCAATGGATTCTACTGCAAACTGCATTTCGAAGGATGCTTGTGAGGTAGTATCACAGGATGATAGCAGTATCAACGTTATATATAAGTTAACCACCAAGGATAACGAAAATATATATGCAAGTATAGGTGTGTTGTTTGAGCTGGTGCAGGGAAGTCTTAAGGTTTCGGTAGATGCCTCTGCAATAGGCTTGCCCGAAGGCTTTTTTGTGGAAAGACTCAGTATTTTGCCCGGTCTTTTTTCTACACAGGCAGGCGCTGAAAACACGTACTATTTGGTTCCCGACGGTTGTGGTGCGCAGATAGACGTAGGCTCTGTTACCGAGAAGCCACTTGCATTAAATATGAACGTATATGGTGAAGATGTTTCCTTCCACAAGTATAGCGAAGGTGCAACCTTGCCCTTCTTTGCAATTGTCAGAAACGGTTTTTCTATAAATGCTATTATTGAGGATGGAGATGCTCTGTCATCAATAACCTGTAAAAAAGCAGAGCAGGGTGGAGGGTATTTGTATAATACCTTTACTATTACCCCGTGTGGTATGGTAGGTGATAAATTTACTAAGGGCGAGACCTATCAGGGTACTGTTTCACAAACCTACGTTGTAAAAGAGACAGCTGCAGATTACAACAGTATAGCTGCCCAAGTGAGAGATGCTTTGAGTAAAAACAATTACATTTCATCTTCCCTCAATGGTAAATTTTCTGACCTCCCGTTCTTTATAAATGTAGTGGGTACGGTAACAGGCGATGAGCAGCTTACAACCTTTGAGAATTCAGCAGAGATAACAGCCCTTTTGAAATCACGTGGTGTAAGAAATATAGCTCTGAGATATTCAGGCTTTGCTACAGACGGACTTTCTTCTGTTTCAAATGCAGCGTATAAGCCATCCTCTCTTTTGGGTGGAAAAACCGATTTGCAGGCTATGTGTCAGGAGATTGCCCAGCAGTCAAACAGGGTGTATTTTGACTCGAATATTCTCGTTTCCGACAGGAGTACCAATAAAAACCCTGTTTTATTGTATGATAAAACCTCTCGTTTTGTGGGATTTATGCCAAATGAATTTTCTCTTGTGGACTCAAAAGAAATAGACGAAAACATTTCATCAGCATATTCTTTTGCTGTAGGCTACGAATCCGGTGGCGTGTGCCTTAACGATGGCTCATCAATTCTCTATACTGATTTGACCGGCAAAAAAACAAGACAAGAGGTGCTTTCTCACCTTAAGGAAAATGCAAGTGCTTTAAGCGTGTCAGGTAGCCTTATGCTTGACTATCCGGCTGTTTATTTAGCAAAGCAGGCAGATGCCATTTTCTCAATGCCACACACAGCCTCCTGCGAGAGTATAAGTGGTGTTACCTCTGTACCGATTTTACAGATAGTGTTGCACGGTAGTGTTGTTTATGGTAGTTTACCAATAAATATTTCAAACCTTTCTGCAGACGATGCTCTCCTGAAGTGTGTTGAATATGGTGCTGTTCCATCCTTCTTGTTTACACATAGTAGCGACACAAATATAAGCTATAGCTCCTATGCGACACAAACAGCAAAGCTCTATTCAAGAGCAAAAAAGCTGTGGCCTGTAATGAATATGAAAATAACCTCTCACGAAAAGGTAACAGACGGTGTTTATAAAATAACCTACGATTACAGTAAGACGGTATACGTTAACTACAATCCCTCTTTGGTGGAGGTAAACGGAGTAATGATTTCCGCAAAGGATTTTATAATGATTTAATCGTTGTCCCTCGGTTTTTCACCGAGGGATATTTTTTGATTATTTTTTAACAAAAATGTTTGCTTTTTTTTGCTTTTGTGATACAATAGTCTGTGTGATACAATTAGTAAAAAATTCAGGAAAGGATGAATTTTCAATGGATTACAAAATGGAATTGACTCCTGAACAGCAAGCCATACTCAATGGTGCGCAGGGGGAGACTATGGCAAAGGTTATGAAAACCCTTGTTATGTATGGTGAAGCATTCGGCGCAACTAAAATGGTGCCTGTAACAAGTGAAAAAGGTCACCTTGTTACAAGCTTCGGTCTTAAGGTTATGACACCCGTTTATGACCTTATGGATCAGCTTATTAACGCAGGCATCAAATCAAAGCAGCAGTTCTCTGTTGACCCTAAGCCTGTTGACCCAAAGGTTCCTTCAAACTTCGTTAAGAACCTTGTTTTCAACAAGTTTATGTACACAAAGCAGGACAGCTACGATGAGCAGTTAAGAAAGTTAGGTCTTGTAAGCGATAGCGCTTATACATGTACCTGCTATATGGATCAGGTTGGTAATGTTCCTAATAAGGGTGACATTCTTTCATGGGCAGAGTCAAGTGCTGTTGTTTATGCTAACTCAGTTCTCGGTGCTCGTTGCAACCGTAACTCAGGTATTATCGAGCTCTTCGGCTCAATCGTTGGCTTTGTTCCTTACTTTGGTCTCGTTACAGATGAAGGCAGAAAAGCAACATGGATTGTTGAGGTTAAGTGCTCAAAGAAGCCGGAGGCACAGGTTCTCGGTTCAGCAATCGGTATGAAGGTTATGGAGGACGTTCCTTTTGTTAAGGGCCTTACAGATTGGATCGGCACAGAGCTTGACGATGCTGCAAAGGCATACCTTAAGGACTTTGGTGCAGCTACAGCATCAAACGGTGCAGTTGGTCTCTATCATATCGAGGGTCTTACACCTGAAGCAGTTGAAATGGGAGACAGCCTTATTGCAGAAAATGCACAGGTTTATGTAATTGACGATGCAGAGCTTGAAAGAGTTAAGAATTCTTACCCTGTTATGTGGAAGGATCCTTCAAAGGCACCTCAGCTTTGCTTTATCGGTTGCCCACACCTTTCTCTCCAGCAGCTTAAGGAGTGGACAGACAACGTTTGCGAAGGTCTTAAGAAGAGTGGCAAAAAGAAGGTTACAATTCCTACAGTATTTACAGCAGCTCCTGCAGTTTGCGATGAGTTCAATAAAACAGAGTATGCAGCAAGACTTGCTGCAACAGGTGTAGTTCTCAGCTACATTTGTCCTCTTATGTATATGAATAACCCTGTAGCTAAAAAGGGTAGAGTGATCACAAACTCCAACAAGCTTCGTACATACACAACATCTCGTTACTACACAAGTGAAGAGATTCTTGATATAATCACAAAGGGGGCAAAATAAGATGAAAACATTTAAGGGTCGTCCGGTAGTACCGGGCACAGCAGAAGCAACTGCTCTTGTTTCACATGGTGGTTTCAACACACTTGCATCTTTCCAGAATGCTCTCCAGTTTGGTGATAAGGAAGCAAAATGCGGTGACCAGAACAACACAGATATTTTCGAGAAGCCAATGGTAGGCACAGCTCTTTGCCTTCCACAGACAATCGGCTCAACAACAGGTGGTATGGTTCTTTACTGTGCAAAGGTTATGGAGAGAAGCCCTGCTTGTATGCTTTTCTCAGAGCATATTGACTCACTTGCAGCAGCAGGTGCAATCCTTGGCTCTGTTTGGACAGATACTCCAATGCCAACAGTTGACTGCCTTGGTGATGAATTCCTTAACACAGTTAAAACCGGTGATAAAATCAAGGTTTATGAGGATGGTACAGTAGAAATTCTCGACTGATTTCTATAAATCAATAAAACAAAAATCGTAAGCTTCAAATCAATGAGGCTTACGATTTATTTTTTATTAAATTTTTATGGCTTGTTGTGAATGTTTCCGTCGCTGCCGCCATTGCAAACAACAGTAACTGAAGCGTATGTTTTTTGATCGTTGTGAGTAAGTGTAACTGTGTAGGTGCCATCACCCGGGCAATACGGAAGCTCCCCCTTGAAAATATCTTTTTTAATTTCAAATTCTTCACCATCGTCTAATGTAACATTTTCGAAGCCGGTTGAATTTACCAATGTGCCTTCTTTTCCGTTTGATGAGATGACAAACGAAGCATCTTCGTTAAAGCATTCATTCATTGCCCATACCCTTGTATCTGTTGCAATTTTATCTATTTTTACTGTGCATATTTTTATATTGTTGCTTTTCTTTGTTGCAGAATAAACAGGGATAGCGATTGCAGTAAGTATACCCATAATCGCAACAACAACTAAAAGTTCAACTAAGGTAAAGCCTTTTTTTGAATGCAAAATTTTATACATTTTAATCACCTTTCTACACAATGGTAATCATATTCTGCTTACAATATACCATATTTACGTTTAAAAGTAAATAACCAATAATAAAAAGGGTAGTGAAATCACTACCCTTAAAGAATGATTTTTTGATTAGATGAGGCCCTGTGCCATCATAGCATCTGCAACCTTAAGGAAGCCGGCGATGTTTGCACCTGCAACAAGGTCGTAGCCGAGTCCGTACTGCTGGGCAGCAGCTGCAGAGCAGTCGTGAATCTCCTTCATAATTAACTGGAGTTTTGCATCAACCTCTTCAGCAGACCAGTTGTATCTCATAGAGTTCTGACCCATTTCGAGAGCAGAAACAGCAACGCCACCTGCATTAACAGCCTTTGAAGGAGCAACAACCTTTACGTTTTCCTTGAGCAACTCAAGAGCATCGTTTGTTGTAGGCATATTAGCAACCTCAATGTAGTACTGGACGCCGTTTGCAACAAGCTTCTTTGCTTCATCCATATTAATTTCGATCTGTGTTGCGCAAGGCATAGCAACATCAACCTTAACACCCCATGGCTTCTCACCCGGGAAGAATTCAGCACCGAATTTGTCTGCGTAATCCTGAACTTTGTCACGACCTGAAGCTCTCATTTCAAGCAAGTACTCAATCTTTTCATCTGTGCTGATGCCGTCTTTATCGTAAACATATCCGTCAGGACCTGAAATTGTGAGAACCTTACCACCAAGCTCTGTAATTTTCTTTGCGGCACCCCATGCAACGTTTCCGAAGCCGGAAAGAGCAAAGGTCTTGCCCTTTATATCTTCACCAAAGTGCTTGAAAACCTCACAAGCATAGTATGTTGCACCATAGCCTGTAGCCTCAGGACGGATAAGAGAACCACCATATGAGAGGCCTTTACCTGTAAGAACACCGTTCTTGAAAGCACCCTTGATTCTTCTGTATTGACCATAGAGGTAACCGATTTCTCTGCCACCAACGCCGATATCACCTGCAGGAACGTCAACGTCAGGACCGATGTGTCTGTAGAGCTCTGTCATAAAGCTTTGGCAGAAACGAAGGATTTCCATATCGCTCTTACCACGTGGGTCAAAGTCAGAGCCACCCTTACCACCACCGATAGGGAGACCTGTAAGGCTGTTTTTGAAGGTCTGTTCGAAAGCAAGGAATTTCATAATACCGGAGTATACAGATGGATGGAAACGAAGGCCACCCTTGTACGGACCGATAGCACCGTTGAACTGTATTCTGTAGCCTGTATTAACGTGAACCTTACCTGCATCGTCTGTCCAGGTAACACGGAAAGTAATCTGTCTTTCAGGCTCAACAATTCTTTCGAGCAAAGAATACTTTTCGTATTCAGGATGCTGGTCGATAACAGGAGCAAGAGAAGTTAATACTTCAGTTACTGTCTGCACGAACTCAGGCTCGCTGGCGTGTTTTCTTGCAACGTCGTCAATAACGTTTTGAATGTAACTCATTTTAAGCACTCCTTAGTGTTGCATTGCAACAAAATGTGTAACAGTTCATTATATGAACGTTAATTTAAATACGCCAATTATTTTATACCTAATAATGGTAAAATGCAATAAATTTGTAGTTGAGTGTCAAAATATTGTATCTTTTACCAAAAATGAGTGTTTATTGAAAAGTTTTTTTTGCAATTCGCAACATTAAAAGTCCTTTGTTTTCAATGGGTTTTGGTGAATTTTCGTTCACTTTTTATGTGTTTTCTATCAATATTTATAATACTTGTATTGTAATGATATAACGATTTATGCTATAATTAAATAAATGCAAAAAGGTGGTTGATTTACTATGCAAAAATATCTTATAAATCCAAATCAGAAAATAGCAAAAATCAGCAAGGATATATACGGCACATTCTCCGAGCATCTGGGCAGATGTATCTATGAGGGTACTTACGTAGGCGAGGATTCTCCGATTCCAAATGTAAATGGTATGCGCAAGGATGTTGTAAATGCCCTTAAGGAAATGGGCCTTCCTGTGCTTCGTTGGCCCGGTGGCTGCTTTGCAGATGAATACCATTGGAAGGATGGTATCGGTCCTAAGGAAGCCCGTAAAAAAATGATTAATACTCATTGGGGTGGTCTTG
>JAZSJL010000039.1:0-9133 GCA_045534355.1 Acutalibacteraceae bacterium | reverse complement strand
CTATGATGATGAAGCTCTCCGTTTGCTGGATATAGATAATGAGGCTGATTGGGTGCTTATCCAAGAGGTTTTGAAGGAAATTACAGAAGACGATGGAGAAGAGGCGTAAGCCTTTGGCACAGTTCCTGTGCCAAAACTAAGTTTGCCTGTTGGGCAAGTAATTTTTATTAAGGTGGCTATATGTCAGTAGAAATTATAGATTTAGTAAGCGAAACATTTTTTGAACCACTTGCAAAAAGGCGTGTTGCTTGCAGAGGTCTTGTGATTAAGGATGGTAAAATCCTTTTATCATATGAAAAAAACAAGGATGTTTATATGTCTCCCGGTGGTGGACTTGAGGATGGCGAAAGTCTTGAAAAATGCTGTGAACGAGAGGTTCTTGAGGAAACAGGGCTTTTCGTAAAAGCAAACAAACAGCTTTTTACGATTAATGAGTATGTTTTTAATGAGCTTTATATTGCTCACTATTTTTTGTGCGAAATAGTCGGCGAAGGTGAGTTGAGCTTGACTAAAACAGAGATTGAACACGGTATGGAGCCTCGGTGGGTAGAGCTTGAAAAGGCTATTGAAATATTTTCAAAATACCCTGAAAAAACCCCTGACCACGCAAGCCTTTATCTGAGAGAATATACTGTGTTGAACAAGTACATAAATATGTAAAAAAGTGAAGGTAGTGTTAACACTACCTTCACTTTTTTGCAACATATCGTTGCTTTACTGTGGGCGTGAGGGGTGCTATACTTGAATTACAGAATGGATGTGAGTAAATGGCAAACATAGGTAAGAATATAGCAAGGCTAAGGCGGGCAAAGGGCTGGACCCAGGATGACCTTGCCCAAAGACTTTTTATAACAAGGCAAACTGTGTCCGGCTGGGAAATTGGCAGAACACAGCCCGGTCTTGATGTTTTAGGTGAGCTTGCCGATGTGCTGGATTGCAGCCCTCTGGATATTATAGGTAGCCGTAAAAGGCAGACACGTAGCCTGTTTGTGGCACTTGTGTATGAAAATGAAGAGCTCTTCTACAAAATATCCAAGGAAATATTGCAGTCGGATTATCTGTGCGAAATAGCCATTAAAAACACTATTCTGTCTGTTTTTGAAAGATTAGATAGGGTTAGCGAAAAGAATTTTGTTGCCCTGTTTACTCAAACGCTGAAAAATGAATGTAATAAGCTTTTGAACACAAGGAGTGATGATATTGAGCAGAAATGTACCCGATGGCTTTCGTAACGCTATTGAGGAAACCTTTAAGGAGCTTGAAGCTGTGGAGCCCCAAAAGAAAACAGGTAAGGTAGTAAAAACTACAATTGCTGTGCTTTTGTGTATTGCTGTTGTAAGTGTAAGTGCAGTTGCCTGCAACGAGCTGTACAACAAATGGTTCAAGAAAACAGGGGAATATTCAGGAAAGCTGAGCGTAGAGGGGGTGTCCTTTTCACAGGCGCCTGATTACGTCAAATTGGATTTCGGCTATATGCCCGATGGCTTTGTGCCTTCGGAGCCACCATATAAATACAGCTACAACGGCGAGTTTGGTTTATCCTTTAATTTGTGGAAAATGAGCTCTGTTGATACTAATGAATATAGTAATATTGTTGCTGTGGAAAATGCTGTGTTTGGAGCTAAGGAGGGTGAAATTCTCACCATAAGCGGCTCTCCGGCAAAGCTTGCCCTCGTATATTTTGAGGATATGGGTACTGTGGTGGAGTGCTATTATAATAAAGATATTCCATATGAACAGGTCAAGGCTGTTTTAGATAATGTGAGCCTTGTGGAAGCAGGTGAGGAGGATGCTCTTATTTATGATGGAACAAATACAGGCACATCTCAGCCTTGGGTAGATGATACGAAGCTGCCTGTTAACGTGTGCGAAGAGGTCTTCGATTACGATATCGGAACCCGGGCAAGGTATAGCGTAAAAATAGTTGAGAGCCATATACTTGATAATATTCGGGGTATAGAAGACGGCTGTATGCTTGAGGATTTTGTTTGTGAGCTTGCAGATGAAAACGGTAACTTGAAGGAATATGAGCGCAAAAACATTGTACACGGTGATGGCGTAAATACTATTGACTATGTTGAGAGTGTGGAAACAGTAGGCAGAAAGATTGTTGCAGTAACGTATGAAATTGAGAATGTAAATGATATTACAGGAGAATTTTACTGTAACCTGGTTTTATGCGACTCAAAGCTGTCTTTTGTGCAAACAGAGGCTTTCGCTGTTTCGGGTCAGGATGCAAAAAGCAACAAGTTCTATTATGTGCCTATTGGAGCAGGTGAGAGTAAAACAATAACAGTCTATAGTGTGGTAGATGATGATACGGATTTTGATGACTTATATGTATATATACTGTACAAAAACATTTTTGAAGAACAAACTAAACAGGATATTATGAAGGTTGAGTTTTAAAGTTTAAGTAACGAAAGCGACAGGGAGCAATCCTTGTCGCTTTTGTTGTAGGAGGGATTCGAGTCCCTTTTATTTCTTACAACAAAAAAAGCAGAGCAACCACTAACGTGATTACTCTGCTTTTGGCGCGCCGGAAGGGACTCGAACCCCTGACCTTCTGGTTCGTAGCCAGACACTCTATCCAACTGAGCTACCGGCGCAAAAATGGAGCGGATGACGAGGCTCGAACTCGCTACCTCCACCTTGGCAAGGTGGCGCTCTACCAGATGAGCTACATCCGCAAATGCAAAAAGAATTATACACATTATTTCGCTGATTGTCAATAGTTTTTTTGCTTTTAATAAGAATATTTTCGAAAAAACACAAAAAATAATATATAGTATTATTATGAATTTTTTTGCAAAAAACTATTGACAAATGCAGAATAACATATTATAATTAACAGGCTTTCGAAAAGAGAGCAATCGCCTTAGTAGGTATGTATGTTGTTCATATATATGGCGGTATAGCTCAGCTGGCTAGAGTACTCGGTTCATACCCGATTGGTCGTAGGTTCGAATCCCACTGCCGCTACCAGTTTCCAACACACTTACCTACTAAAGGTGTTAAATAAAAGGGCTTTTAGCCCCTCATATATGGCCCGGTGGTCAAGCGGTTAAGACACCGCCCTTTCACGGCGGTAACACGAGTTCGATTCTCGTCCGGGTCACCACAAAAAGTCATACGAAAGTATGACTTTTATTTTTCCGAAAATGTTGATTTTTTATCAACAATATAATATAATAAATCAGTAATATTTGCCGGTGTGATGGAATTGGCAGACGTGCTGGACTCAAAATCCAGTGGTAGCGATACCGTACCGGTTCGACCCCGGTCACCGGCACCAAAAAGAAGAATCTACATTTATATGTAGGTTCTCTTTTTTTCTGTTTTCACAAAGCAGGGGTCGAACCACCTCGGCGAAGCCGAACACAAACACCTCTTTCACCATATCATATAGCGAAAGGGGAGTTTTTATGAGAGAGAAAGATTATGACAGGGTGGCTGCTGTGGAATATGCCCGTAGGTGGGCTTTAGGGCGAAACCCGGCTTACTATAATTTTGAGGGTATAGGTGGCGATTGTACTAATTTTGTTTCCCAATGCATTTATGCTGGGGCGGGGATAATGAACTATACGCCTGTTTACGGCTGGTATTATAGCTCTTTATCGGACCGTACAGCCTCGTGGAGCGGTGTGGAGTATCTGTATAACCTTCTTGTAACAAACGCTTCTGTGGGGCCATATGGGCACGTTGTGAGTGAATATGATATAAAGCCCGGTGACGTTATTCAGTTAGGCAGGGCTGACGGTGATTTTTATCACACGTTGATTGTTCTTACAACACAGCCTGAAATTCTTGTTGCTGCCCACACCTACGATGCTTTAGACAGACCTTTATCGAGTTATAGCTACGATGTTGCTAGATTTATTCATATAGATGGGGTGAGGGTATGGTAAAAAATCAGACCGGATAATGACTTGCATTATCCGGTCTGATATGATTTTTATCTCTGTACACGACCTGAGCCGTCGCCACCTGCGAGCTTTTCGATTTCTGAAACGCTTACTCTGTTAAAGTCGCCTTCAACCGTGTGCTTAAGAGCAGATGCTGCAACTGCGAATTCGATTGCAGACTGTGTATCCTTGCCGTTAAGAAGGGCGTATATAAGTCCACCACCGAAGCTGTCGCCACCACCTACACGGTCAACGATGTGAAGGTGATATTCCTTTGAGAAGCAGTAGTTCTCACCATCGTAGAGCATGCCTGCCCAATCGTTGTCGTTTGCCGAAATAGATGTTCTGAGGGTGATTGCAACCTTCTCAAAGCCAAATTTATCGGCAAGCTGCTTTGCAACTGACTTGTAGCCCTCCTTGTTAAGCTTGCCACCATAGATGTCTGTGTTTTCTGATTCAATACCGAAAACATCCTTTGCATCCTCTTCGTTTGAAATGCAAACGTCAACGTACTGACAGAGCTCTGTCATAGCCTTTCTTGCTTCGTCTCTTGTCCAGAGCTTACCTCTGTAGTTAAGGTCGCAAGAAATCTTAACGCCCTTTGACTTAGCAGCGATACAAGCCTGCTTACAGATTTCTACAAGGTTTTCGCCTAAAGACGGGGTAATGCCTGTAAAGTGGAACCAGTCAGCACCCTCGAAAATTTCATCCCAATTAAAGTCTGCAGGGGATGCCTCCTGAATAGCTGAATGTGCACGGTCATATATGCAAACGCTACCACGCTGTGAAGCGCCCTTTTCAAGGTAGTAGATACCGACTCTGTCGCCACCACGAGCAATTTTAGTTGTATCAACACCGAAATAACGGAGTGAGTTTACTGCTGCCTGACCGATTGCGTGAGCAGGGAGCTTTGTTACGAAAACAGAATCCATACCATAGTTTGCCAGGGAAACAGATACGTTTGCCTCGCCACCACCGAAGGTAGCCTGAAGCTGGTCATCCTGGAAGAAACGGTTGTAGCCGTTTGGAGCAAGGCGAAGCATAATTTCGCCGAAGGTAACTATTTTAGCCATTTGAACGTGCCTCCTTAGCTATTTCAACTGATTTTTTGCAAAGGTCAATAATTTCATCCCACTTGCCGTTGTCGATAAGGTCTGCAGTAACCATATATGAGCCACCACAGGCAGCAATAACAGGGCAGGAGAGGTATTCCTTAAGGTTGTTAAGTCCGATACCACCTGTTGGCATAACCTTGAACATTGGGAATGGAGCACTCATAGCCTTAATCTTTGCAAGGCCACCTGACTGCTCTGCAGGGAAGAATTTTAAAACATCAAGACCAAGTCTGTAGGCTGTGTGGTAATCTGTAGGAGTAGTACAGCCTGCGTAGATTGGTATGTTTTTCTCCTGGCAGTACTTAACGATGTATTCATCAAGACCCGGTGTAACAATAAACTTTGCACCTGCCTCAATAGCTTGGTCAACCTGCTCTGTTGTAAGCACTGTGCCTGCACCTACGAGCATTTCAGGGAAAGCTTCACTCATAAGCTTGATTGCTGTTGCAGCGCCTGCAGCACGGAAGGTAACCTCTGCAACAGGAACGCCACCCTTAATGAGTGCATCTGCCAAAGCAACTGCATCTCTTTCGGGGTTGTTAAGCTTAATTACCGGTACAACGCCGATAGACATAATTTTTTCGGATATAGCATTCATTTTATTATCCCCTTCGTCTTATTTCTTAAAGGCTTTTTCGCAAGCCTCGAAAAGTCCGTTTATATACGTTGCTCCAAGAGCTCTGTCGTAGAGACCGTAGCCGGGCTTACCTGTTTCGCCCCAAATCATTCTGCCGTGGTCAGGTCTTACGTAACCGTCGAAGCCTGTTTCTACAAGCGCCTTAGTGATTTCATACATATCAAGGCTGCCACAGCTTGAAAGGTGACCCTGCTCCTCAAAGCTACCATCGGGGAGAACAAGTACCTGGCGCATATGCATAAATGCGATTCTATCCATAGCGCTGTATTTCTTAATCATTGCCACAACATCGTTTGAGGCAGCGCAACCTAAAGAGCCTGTGCAAAGGCAGAGTGAGTTTGCAGGGCTGTCTACAATGCTGAGCATTCTGTCAAGATTTTCTTCGCAGGTGATAATTCTTGGGAGACCGAAAATCGGGTACGGTGGGTCATCGGGGTGAATTGCCATTCTGACACCACATTCCTCTGCAACGGGGATAACCTTTTTAAGGAATTTTTCAAGATTTCTCCAAAGACCCTCTTCGCCAAGCTCACCATATGCAGAAATGAGCTCACGAACCTCTTCCTGCGAGTAGCTTGAGTCCCATCCCGGAAGGTGAATATCATCCTTAAGTGGGTCAAGTCCCTTCATCTGCTCCCAGTACATTACAAGACTTGTGGAGCCATCGGGGGCAATCTTGTCCAACTGGGTACGTGTCCAGTCGAAAACAGGCATAAAGTTATAGGTTACACACTTAACGCGGTATTTTGCACAACGGCGAATATTTTCGCAATAAACCTCAATGAGCTTCTCAACGTCGTTTCTGCCTAACTTAATATCCTCGTGAACGGGGATGGACTCAACAACGTCGAATACAAGGCCGTTATCCTCGCATTGCTTTTTCATTTTTGCAATGCTTTCCTCCGGCCACACCTCACCGGGCTTAACGTCGTATACTGCGCTGACAATGCTGTGCATATTTGGAATCTGACGAATGTACTGAAGGGAAATAGGATCAGTTTCGCCATACCAACGGAATGACATTTTCATTTTGGTTCCTCCGTTTTTTAGTTTAGAGTGTTTTTTATTTTATACCTATATTATAGTATAACACAAAAATTTCGCAATAGAAAAATATATGTTTTTCATCGCAAAATTTTTGTGTTATTTAAAAAATGTTATTCAGTTTTATTATTTCTTTTTCTTACCACCGAAAAAGCCTTTTTTCTCCTCGGGCTTTACGGAGCCGTTGCCCATAGCATCGTTGAACTTAAGCAGGGCATCCTTTTGCTCCTGAGTAAGATTTTTAGGTACGTCTACAATAATACGTACAAGCTGATCACCTCGTCTTGAGGAGTTTACAACGGGAATACCTCTGCCCTTAAGCTTGAATACTGCGCCGGGCTGTGTGCCTGCAGGGAGCTCATATTCAACCTGACCGTCTAAGGTTGGTACACGAAGAGTATCACCTAAAACAGCCTGAACGTAGGTTATTTTCATATCGTACCATACGTTGTAGCCTTCTCTTTCAAAGAAAGGATGAGGCTTGACGGATACGCCTACTCTTAAATCACCCGGAGGACCTCCGTTTACACCAACGTTTCCCTCGCCACGTACTGTAAATGCCTGACCATCATCAATACCTGCAGGAATATTAACCTCTTTTTTGTAGGTTTTTCTGATTCTTCCTGCGCCCTTGCATCGCTGACATGGGTTAGGGTTAAAGCTGCCCTTACCACCACAGCGTGGGCAGGTCTTGACTGTGCTGATTACACCAAAAGGAGATCTCTGCTGAACGTTAATCTGACCTCTGCCGTTACACTCGGGGCAGGTCTGTGGGTGAGTGCCCTTTGCTGCACCTGAGCCGTTACATTCATCGCAGTTTTCAATCTTCTGGAATTCTATAGTTTTTTTGCAGCCCTTTGCTGCTTCTTCAAATGTAAGGTGAGCGTTTGCCTGTATGTCATTGCCTCTGCGTGGAGCATTTGGGTTGGAGCGACCACTGCCACCACCAAAGCCTCCGAAGAAGGAGCCGAATATATCGCCTAAATCGAACTCCATTCCATCGCCAAAGCCACCAAAGCCCCCACCGAAGCCACCACCAAAGCCTCCTTGACCTGCGCCGTAGTTGGGGTCAACACCGGCAAAGCCGAATCGGTCATATTTCTCTTTCTTTTCAGGGTCAGAAAGAATTTCGTATGACTCGTTTACTTCCTTGAACTTTGCCTCGGCTTCTTTGTTATCGGGGTTAAGGTCAGGGTGGTACTGCTTGGCAAGCTTACGATATGCTTTTTTTATTTCGTCTGCTGAAGCGTCTTTTGAAACGCCCAGCACCTCGTAATAATCTCTTTTATCTGCCATATATATAATCCTTTCAAGACGGCTCCCTTAGGAGCCGTCTTGTAGCTTAATTATTCGTCAACGTCTGTGAAAGGTGCGTCTGTGTAGCCGTCACCATTGCCTTGTGCGCCGTTTGGGTTAGCAGCATTTGGATCGAAGCCCTGTGCACCTGCACCGGCTGCAGCGTAAAGCTTTTCGGAGATTTCGTAGAATTTCTTCTGAAGATCCTCCATTTTTGCCTTGATAGCTTCAAGGTCTGTGCCCTTAAGAGCTTCCTTGAGAGCGTCTACCTTTGCTGTGATTTCTGTTTTGTCTGCCTCGTCGAACTTGTCGCCGTTTTCGGAGAGAAGCTTTTCACACTCAAATACCATCTGGTCAGCAGAGTTACGAAGGTCAACCTCTTCCTTGCGCTTCTTGTCTTCCTCTGCAAACTGCTCTGCCTCTCTGATAGCCTTTTCAATATCATCCTTGCTCATATTTGTGGATGAAGTGATTGAAATTGACTGCTCCTTACCTGTGCCAAGGTCCTTTGCAGATACGTGAACGATACCGTTAGCATCTATATCAAAGGTAACCTCAATCTGTGGTGTGGCACGGCGTGCCGGGAGAATACCATCCAAGTGGAACATACCGAGAGTTTTGTTGTCTCTTGCGAATTCTCTTTCGCCCTGAAGAACGTGGATTTCAACAGAGGTCTGGTTGTCTGCTGCTGTTGAGAAAATCTGGCTCTTCTTTGTTGGGATAGTTGTATTTCTTTCAATAATCTTTGTGCAAACGTTACCGAGAGTTTCAATACCAAGTGAGAGAGGAGTAACGTCGAGAAGGAGAAGGCCTTCTACGTCGCCACCAAGAACACCTGCCTGGAGAGCTGCACCGATTGCAACACACTCGTCAGGGTTGATGCCCTTGAATGGCTCTTTGCCTGTGTAGGATTTAACTGCATCCTGAACAGCAGGGATTCTTGAAGAACCACCAACCATAAGAACCTTATCGATTTCAGCAACCTTAAGACCTGAGTCTGCAATTGCCTGACGAACAGCTGCCAAGGTAGCTCAAACCATCTCTGTTGTACGCTCGTTGAACTTTGCTCTTGTGAGAGTTGTGTCGAGGTGGAGTGGGCCACCTGCTTCTGTCATTGTGATGAATGGAAGGTTGAT
>JAZSJL010000023.1:0-3384 GCA_045534355.1 Acutalibacteraceae bacterium | reverse complement strand
GTTCGCCTTCGAAGAGGCGGTTCAAGTCCTATTTTATTGTAACAACAAAAAACCAAAGCAACACAAAAAGTGTTCCTTTGATTTGTAGAGCCGCTGACCGGACTTGATGGGCTCTGCCCATCATTCGCAAGTGAACTTGCGAACACCCGATTGTGTTCGCCTTCGGCGAGGCGGTTCAAGTCCTATTTTATTGTAACAACAAAAAACCAAAGCAACACAAAAAGTGTTCCTTTGGTTTTTGGTGCCGCTGACCGGACTTGAACCGGTACGGTGTTGCCACCGAGGGATTTTAAGTCCCTTGCGTCTGCCTATTCCGCCACAGCGGCACATCCATTAAATTATAATCAATCACATTATAATTGTCAAGATTTTTCAATAAAAAAGATTAGATAATTGTTTTAAACTCTTTTAATAACTCCACAACCGATTTTGGTTCCTGCATTCCCTGCAGGCTGGCTTATGAAATCATCGGGCATTCCGTGAATAACAACCGTTCGACCTATAATATCCTTTATTTTGAAACGGTTTGTGGCAACTGAAAGATATGCACCACCATTACAGTATAAAAGTGGAGGTAAATCTCCTGCATGGGTAGGGTGGCTGCTATTTGTCGGATTAAAGTGCATCCCGGTATCCTCAAAAAACTCACCTGAACAGCTTTTTCCCTCGTGAATGTGAAATCCGAAAAAGCCTGTAGCTGTCTGTGGTAAGCCTTGAATATCTGCCACCACCAAAACAGCATTTCTTTTTTGATAGAATTTAATTTTACCTGTTAATTTAGGGTATTCGTTTCCACCACGAATTATAGCCTCTGCAACGGGCAATGATATATTTTTGTTCATTTAAATCACCTAATATTACTCTATGCACAAGCTGATTAATGGTGTATTAAAGCAATCACCCGATTTGATTTTGGAATCAAATCGGGTGAAATATTTATTCAGCAATCAGGTGTATTCTGTAGCTCTTTCCGTCGCCGTTTGGCTTGTGTGTAAGGTTAAGGCCTGCATTCATAAGGAATGCACCACTGTATTTTTTGCCTGTTTCACGGTCAACGTAAATCTTATCCTTATCAAGACCTTTAAGGCGAAGCATAAAGAATTGATTGTAGTCCTGTCGCATTATAACCACAGTTGCGAGAACCTCGTTTTTGTCCTCGCTTACGTGCTCCCAGGCAACTCTGAATTGATTTTCAAAAGGAGTAATAAGTCTGTAAAGGTCACCGTAGTGGATAACGTCGTAGTATCTGTGGTAGAGGGCAATCTGTGCTTTGATTTCAGCCTTCTCTTCCTCTGTGAGCTTATCCGGGTCAAGCTCGTAGCCGAAGGAGCCCCAAAGAGCAACGTTCATCTTTGTTTCGTAGCCTGCTCTTCTGCTTGCAGATACGTGAGCACCCATTGTAGAGGTAGGGTAGCACATGCTTGTACCAAACTGAATTGTAAGTCTTTCAATCGGGTCTGTGTTGTCACTTGTCCATATCTGTGGTGAGAAGTAGAGCATACCCGGGTCAAAGCGTCCACCACCACCTGAGCAGTTTTCAATAAGCAGGTGAGGGAAGTCCTTTGTGAGCCTGTCCATAATCTCGTAGGTGCCAAGCACAAATCTGTGGAAAACCTCACCCTGACGCTCTTTAGGGAGCTGTGCACAGGAAACCTCAGTAAGGTTTCTGTTGAAATCCCATTTAAGGTAATCAATATTGTTGTTTGAAAGAATATCGTACATTCTTTCGTAAATATAATCACGTACTTCTTTTCGTGAATAGTCTATAACGTACTGTGTACGTGCAATAGATTTATCTCTGCCCTCTGTGTGTAGGCACCAGTCAGGATGTGCTCTGTATATGTCGGAGTCGGGTGAAATCATTTCAGGCTCAAACCATATACCAAACTTAAGACCAAGAGCATTGACTCTTTCAATTAAGTGTGAAAGACCACCCTTGAGCTTGTACTCTGCAACAACCCAGTCGCCAAGAGAGCTCTTGTCGTCATCTCGTTTACCGAACCATCCGTCGTCCATAACAAGCATTTCAAGACCAATATCCTTGGCATGCTTTGCAAAGGATATGAGCTTATCATCGTCAAAGTCCATACCTGTGCCTTCCCAGTTGTTTATGAGAAGTGGGCGTTTAGCCTTTTTCCATTTGCCTCTTATAAGATTATTTGAGTAGAATCTGTGGAAGATTCTGCTCATTTCACCGAGACCCTCATTTGTGTATACCATTACAGCCTCGGGTGCGTAGAATTCCTCACCGGGCTCAAGGTACCACTTGAAGCCTTCGGGGTTAATACCCATTACGAGCCTTGTACAAGCAAAGCCGTCAACCTCAACATCAATAGAGAAGTTACTGCTGTATACAAGGTTAAAGCCATAGCAATCGCCATAGTCCTCTGTAGTGCCCTTTGATACAAGTGCTGTGAAAGGGTTGTGGTTGTGGCTTGAGGAGCCACGCTTGCTCTTGATTAACTGAATACCGTGGTGTAGTGGGTATCTGTCAACAGCTCTTTCCTTTACCCACCTGCCGTAAAGGTCAATCATTTCGTAGTCCATACCGGGCAAATCAATACAAGCAGAGTGTACTGTATCAATATAGAAAGGCTTGTCTGTTTTGTTTTCAACCTTAACTCGTCTTGTAATAACACCGTAGTCGTTGAAAACTGTGTATATAAGTGTAACAAGCACGCCTGTAACCTTATCCTCTGTGAGTATTTCAAGTGTGTCTGCCTCTGTGTCCTCATTTACGTATGTAGACGGCATACCCGGGATAGGCTTTTTGCCACTGTAAATAGTGTGGCTTACGTATCTTAAATCTGTAACCTTGTTGCCTTGGGCATTTTCAATTGCAAATGCAGAAAGTCTGAAATCACCTGCACCAAAGGTAGAGTATTCAAGTGGAGTGACGTCAGGTGAAAAGTTGAAAACCTTTGCACTTGGGCTGTCAGGGCAAAATGAAGCGTAGTCTGCACGCTCTCTTAGTTCCTCAATGTCTGTATCGGGGATAGGTGCACCATAGTAGTAGTGCACAAGGTAGTTACCCTCAAAAACTCTGAAAATATACGTAGAGGTTTTGGAGTCTAACTTGAAGGTTTTTGTTTCTTCAATAAATTTAATTGACATTTTAAGCCTCCTCAACAATATTGTAAGCGCTGATGCTCTGTATAATGAAATTGTCGTTACCAATCTGTGTATTTACAATTTCAAGCTTAAGGGCATCTGCAGTTACAGTATCAATTGTTATGTTTTCCTGTAAAATAACCTTGCCTGTGTAAACGAGGGTGTATTTACCCTCTATTTCAGCATAGATGTTAAATTGCCTTACAGTAGCAGTTTTTTCTGTAATAAAAATCGTGTTAAAGGTCTGTGGCTCTGCAAAACGGAATTCTATAT
>JAZSJL010000052.1:0-5794 GCA_045534355.1 Acutalibacteraceae bacterium | reverse complement strand
GAGAAAAAGGAAACTATAATAGATGCAACGGTATTATCCAAAATGCTTGGCTGCCCTGTTATTAAAACATCGTCTGTTTCTCACGATGGTCTGCACGAAATAGTTGACCAGGCTGTGTTGCAGATTGGCAAGGTGCAGAGCGCACCATATAGTCAGGGTGACGTGGATTTAACTGACAGAGAGGCTGTTAAGCAAGCAGACCGTAGGCGCTTTGCATTTGTGAATGATATTGTAAAGACGGTTGAAAACAGAAAAATTCTTACAAAAGAAAAATCCTTCAGCGATAAAATAGATATTGTGCTGACCAACAGGTGGCTTGGTATTCCGATTTTTGCTGTTGTAATGTTTTGTGTGTTTTACATATCTCAAACTACACTTGGCACCTGGATTGCAGAGGGTGTAGAGTTGGCGAACGGCAAAGCAATACCGGGTCTTGTTACACTCCTTGAGAGCTTCCAGACCTGGATTGGTGGACTTTTAGAAAATGCAAACCCACTCCTTTACGCTCTGCTTATAGATGGCGTTATAGGTGGTCTTATTGCAGTTATAGGCTTTTTACCACTTGTTATGGTAATGTATTTTCTTATTGCCATACTTGAGGATTGTGGCTATATGTCACGAGTTGCCGTGGTTTTAGACCCTATATTCAAAAAGGTTGGTCTTTCGGGTAAATCTGTTATTCCTTTTGTTATGAGTATTGGCTGTGCTGTGCCGGGTGTTATGGCAAGCCGTACCATTCACAGCGAAAGGGAGAGAAGGGCAACGGCAATGCTTGCTCCCTTTATTCCTTGTGGAGCAAAAATTCCTGTTATATCACTTATTGCAGGTGCGTTCTTTAATAATGCAGGTTGGGTAAGCACTATAATGTACCTGTCGGGAATTGTGATTATTTTCTTTGGTGCATTGCTTGTGAATAAAATTACAGGTAACGCTGCAAAGAAGTCTTACTTTATTATTGAGCTTCCCGAATACAAGCTCCCATCGTTAAAGGGTGCCTTCAAATCAATGCTTAGCAGAGGTTGGGCATACATAGTAAAGGCAACAACAATTATTTTGCTTTGTAATACGGCAGTACAGGTGATGCAGAGCTTTGATTTAAGCTTCGGTGTTGCCGAAAGTGCAGATGCATCTATTCTTGCGGCTATCGCAAAGCCATTTGCATACGTGCTTTTGCCTGTTGTGGGTGTGCTTTCCTGGCAGCTTGCTGCAGCAACAATCACAGGCTTTATTGCAAAGGAGAACGTTGTGGGCACCTTGGCTGTGTGCTTTGTAGGTCTTGAAAATCTTATTAATACAGAGGAGCTTGCGCTTATGGATGGCGCAGGTGAGCAGGTTGCAGGTGTAATGGCAATTACAAAGGTTGCAGCTCTTGCATTCTTGACACTTAATCTTTTCTCACCACCCTGCTTTGCAGCAATTGGTGCTATGAGTGCAGAAATGAAAAGCAAAAAATGGCTTTTGGGTGGTATAGGTTTACAGCTTGGTGTTGGTTATACGGTTAGTTATTTTGTATATACAATAGGTACGCTTATTGTTACGCCTGCAAGCCTTAATGTGGGTAGCGCAATCGGTGGAATTATTGCAATACTTGTAATGGCTGTGTTTGTTGGTGTTCTTATCGGCAGAGCGAATAAACGAGTTAAAGCAGAGCAAACTCTCAAGGCGCAGAAGAAAAGAGAGCGTGCCACAAAATAAATTATGGAAAATGTTATAATTATATTAATTATTATGGCTATTGTTACGGGCATATTGATATATCTGCGCAGAGCAAAAAAGCGTGGAGAAAAATGCATAGGCTGTCCGTATGCGAAAGAGTGTAACGGAAGCTGTAATATCAGCAATAAATAAAGTTAAAACCGTGATTACGACATTAATCGTAATCACGGTTTTTGTTATATTCTTGGTGAAGTTTTTGCTGTTGCAAAAGTGAAGTTGTGATAAATCACAGTGAAGTTTTACACCTATGGCGTAAAGTGAAGTCAAGTTTGCCAATATCACTTGCGAAGCAAACTTCACTACGAAGTAACTTCACTCACTGTAGTGAACTTCACTTGCCGCAAGGCAAACTTAGTTGGCGAAGCTTCTTCGCCTTACGGCTGGAACGGAATCGGTCTGTCCTGGCTTTCTGATTCTACTGTTATAAAATCGTTTCTCTCGAAGTAGAAGCAATGCATACGAAGGTTTTTGCCGAAGTCATCCATTGGAACATAAAGCTGACCTTGGTTAAGTCGAAGGCAAGGCTTTGCCATTTCGTAGGAGCCGCTATCAGTAATAACTGTAGTTGAGTTTTCTGTAAACTCTGCTGTCCTGCCGTAAACACCTACCTTGATTTTGCCCGGTGTTCTGCAAACGTCGCCACCAACGAAGCTTATAAGCTGACCTATGGCAATATAAAGTGTGCCGTCTACCTTTTGAGGTAATGTAGCCTCGGAGCAAAGACCCAAATCGTAGCCCTTGAACTTGATTCTTGTTCTGTTGTATACAGGTGCTACGTCGTGTGGGAGAATTGTGTCTGCTTCTTTATCAATAATGCAATGGTCGATTATTCTGCCATCCTCAACGTATGCTGTAAGTGTACATTTTGAGCCGTCTATATCTATAATGGAGAACATTGAAAGCTCTTCCTCGTGATTGTAGGTTTTAGCATTCCATACCTTTGGGACAACTCTGCAACCGGGTCCGTTTCTGTGGCTTGAGCCTAAATTGTAGTGGATTGTACCCTGGCTTGGTCTGTCAAAAAGACCGTCGTTCCTGCGTGGGTATGAGCGTGCAAAGGAGTGCTCGTGGCCAGAGAGAACAATATCGAATTTTTCCATACCATCTCGCATAGTTGGGTAAGTATCTTCGCACTCCATATCGGGGCTTGAGTAGCAAACAGGGAAGTGGTGTGTAGCAAATTTCCAGGTCTTATTGCTGTTTTCTGCCTGTTCAATAAGCCACTCATTCATTTCCTCGTAGCCACTTGTACCTGTCATGCAGAAGTGGGCATTACCGTAGTCAAAGGCGTAGTTTGCAACTATCCAATCCTTTGGGCCGTTGTGCTCGTAGGAGCCCCAAAGCTGGTTTGTAAAGTATGTTGCGTGCTCGGAGTAGTATTTGTCCTCCTTTGTAAAGTAACTGCTGAAGCCCATATCATCGTGGTTGCCCATGCAGAACATAATAGGTGTGGATTCAATAATATCTTCAAGGCCTTCAAAAAGACCTGTCCATTGAATATCTGTCTGACCACAGTTTGTGTTATCACCTGCTGTGAGAATGAACTTGCACTCCGGGTGGTCTGATAAAATCTTTTTAAGAACCTCGTTTAATGCAGAGTAGTCTGCAGGTGGTTCTGCATCGCCTGCCTGAATATCGGAAATGCAAAGGAAGGAGAATTTTTTACAATTCTCATCTGCTGTGGTAAAGGTGTATGTAGCGCTTCTGTTTTTATCATCGCCACAGGTGTATTCATACTGTGTATCTGCTTTGAGGTTATTAACGTCTGCAAAGAAGAAGTGGCTGTCGTCCATATCTGTGTTGAAGGTTATGAACTCTGCCTGTGCTTTCTCGAAGCTTTCTGTACCTGCTTCTCTATAGAGCACGTATCCGTTTTTCTGCGTTATATCTGTTCTCCAACGTACTGTAATAGAGTGAGCAGCATCTCCTTTTATTGAGAGCATAATCTGGTCAGGGCTTGCTGATGAGCCTCTTATATTTTTCCATTGTTCTTTTGTTATCACAAAAACACCTACTTTAAAAAAGTTTACAGATTATATTTTAACAGTTTTATTTTAAAATGCAATGTTTAAATGTGTAAAAAATCCCTATGACCGAAAATAGTCATAGGGTACCTGATAAAATCAGTTATTCTACTGTGGGAAGATTGCCTAAATTATCGCTTTCTTTGCTGTTTGGTATTGATTTGAGGTATTCCGTTTGACCTTTATGCGCAATCCCTACGCCATAGATTTTGCCTTGACGTGCCATATTTACTGCAGCCTGCTTGGAGATTATAGATTTATCAGAAAGCTGATAACCTGTGATTTGACCGTTTTCCTTAACAAGACCTGTTATGCTTTTTGCATTCTCGTTTGGTGTGGGAATATCATCAAGGGTATTTCTAATGTTGTTCATATTATCACTCCTTATGAAAGTATTTTATGTTAAAATACTCAAAAACATCATACTTGACGGTGGTAAAATGTGGTTATATAATTTTAATATATGGGAGTGATGATATGGAAAAAACAAATCTTTCATTTTACAAAAAAATAATTGCTGTTATTACAGGAGCTTTGCTTGTAGGTTTTATGTGGCACGTAAGGGGTCAGCACGGCTTCGGTGCAAAGTGGGGTATGTATTCCGTTTGCTTTGTGATTGTGCTGTTTGTGTACGCCCTTTACGGTAAAAGGCAGAAAATGAATTACGAAATGCTGCCACTTGCCGCAGCATTCGGTGCCATTACTGCAGGTGGCTGGGGTACGCTTAATTCACAAATTGGTGGTGTGCTGGGAAGTACGGCACCATTCCCGGGCGAGGAGCTTGCAGAGTACACTCAAATCAGTTCTGCAAGTGGCTGGGCAATTATGTTCCTTTTAGGCTTCGGTTGGATGCCTCTGTTTGCCATTGTTCTCGGCTCGCTCTTTTCAAAAAAGAAATATGATTTTAAAGATTTCGTAATTTTTGTAGGTGTGTATTACGTAACAATGCTTATTTGCAATCTTACAATATCTCACCTTATACTAAAGGCTATAAATCCACAGGCAGTTGAGTGCTGTGCAGAGGGTATTAAGGCAATGGGCTACGATATGTCGCCTATGAAGGCTTTTATTGTTAAATTTGGCTCTGCTTCCTGGGCAAAGCCTGTGCCATACGGCAGGAATTATTTCCAAAGCATAAAGGTAATTTCAAGTGCTGTGGGTGCATTGGTTTCCTCTATTGTAACAAGCGCTGTACTTAAGGATAAATTTAATGCTCTTTTCTCAACACTTGTGAATATAAGCTGTGGTATCGGTATATCTGTTTCTTCACTTTTCCTTGCTATGAGTAAGGAGGAGCGTACTGTGTTTACAAATATAGAGCTCCCTCGATTTATAAGCAACAATGCCTGGGAGCTGTGGGAGTATTTTACAGGCTTTGTGCTTGGACTCCTTCTTATGCTGATTATAGTTTTATTACCAAAAAAATATACGGATAATGAAGATGATTTTGAATACAAGTCAATGCTTTCCGGTGAAAAATTCAGGCTCGTATATAATGAGATTTTTACAATGCTTTTCTCCTTTGGTGTAATTCTTTCAAGGGCAGTAGGCTTCAGAGCACCAAGAGCCTTTGTTGAGGATGATACAATAGAGATTATCGTTACGGTGCTTTTAAGCGTGTGCGCATATTTCATTTTTATAAGAAGACCTGTAAGAGAGGCTATGGTGAATAAGGGTCTTACTCAGCCTACAGAATTAAGCACAAAAGACTTTGCTGTGAAGACTCTGCCTATATTCATATGCATATGTGCAGCTACATACTTCCTTATGGGTGGTATTTGCTCACAGAATATACTTGCAGTAGATTATGCAACACTTTTCTCACAGGGTGGCTTCATAAAGCTCTGGAGTGAAGGATATTTAACAGATATTGCACTTATGCTTCCAACATTTATCATTTCGCAAATATTGTTTAAGCTCCTGTGCAAAAAGAAATCAGTAAAATGAAAACCAGCCTTCCGATTTTGTCGGAAGGCTGGTTTTGTAATTAGGAGTGAGGAGTTAAGCTTGATTTAGCTGCCAGTCGCCAGCTACCAGCTGCCAGAGCTTCGCAA
>JAZSJL010000003.1:0-1565 GCA_045534355.1 Acutalibacteraceae bacterium | reverse complement strand
ACCCTGCTTCTGACCTTTGCAGTAATCTACGTAAACGGCTTAACGGATGCACCAAACTCTGTTGCAACCTGCATTACAACACGAAGCCTAACTCTAAAGAGTGCTGTTTTTTTCTCTGCGATTTTTAATTTTCTTGGTGTTGCCGCCATAAGCAGAATAAATAATTCTGTAACAGCTACGGTTATGAATATGGTCTCTTTCGGTCAGGATGAAGAAAAAGCCTCTATTGCCCTTGCAGCTGCACTTTTTTCTGTAGTTTTGTGGGCTGTGGTCGCCTGGTATTTCGGTATACCGACAAGCGAAAGCCACGCCTTAATTGCAGGACTAACGGGTAGCGCAATTGCTCTCAATTCAGGGCTTACGGGAATTAATTTTCAGGAATGGGTAAAGGCAATCTATGGTCTTTTTACCTCCTGTGTGGTAGGCTTTACAGGTGGTGCGCTCATTTGCCGAATTGTGCTTACTGTTTTCAGAAATGTAAAAAGGCACAAAGCAGAAGGCTTTTTTAAATTCGCACAAATACTTTCCTCTTTAATAATGAGCTTTATGCACGGAGCACAGGACGGTCAGAAATTCATTGCTGTTTTGCTTCTTTGCACCAATGCCACCAATAACAGCCGACTACACACAGAGTTTGTTGTTATCTGCTCTGCAATAATGGCACTCGGCACCCTCACCGGTGGCAAAAAAATAATAAAAAGCATTGGTATGGATATGGTGAAGCTACAAAAATTCCAAGGCTTTTCTGCAGATATGGGTGGAGCAATAGCTCTGCTTCTCAGCACAGCCTACGGCTTCCCTGTTTCTACAACCCACGCCAAAACAACTGCAATTATGGGTGCAGGCTTTGCAATAAACAAAAGAAGCGTAAACACAGCAATTATTAAAGATATAGCCCTCACGTGGCTACTCACCTTCCCCGGCTGTGGGGCACTGGGATTTGTGGTGACGAAGGTGTTTTTGTGGGTATTTTAATTTATTTCTCCCAAAGCACCAACCACCTCTCATGCCGAAGGCACATATCCACAGTTTTCAGGTCTATATCTTTGCTAAAGCAAAACGAGAATTTGTGAAGCTACGCTTACAAATAATTTAATGTTTACAAGATGTAAGATAGAAGAATAACGATGTTGTTTGTCCTTGCCTGCCTTCGAAGGCGGGGGGACCATCGCTTGCGATGGTGGGTGGTTCTTTGTTGCGTAGCAACATTTTTACCGAAGGTGAAACCTTTAAAATGTTGTATCGACCGTACAATTTTAATAAAGTTTTTGCCTTACGACAAAACATCATCTGACGATGCCGAAGAATATCCCACCATTCCGACCGAACATTACAAAAACAACAAGTATATTACCCGTGGTATAGTTTATTAATACAACAGTTTTGTCAGAGAATGGTCCCCCCTTTTTTTGAAAAAGGGATAGGCTACCACAATGCTTTTAGTGAAGAATAGAGGCAAGAGAACTACCCACCACCACGCCCAAGGCGTGGTCCCCCTCCCTATTCAGCAGAGCTGAACAGGGATGAAAAAGCTATCGCTAAAATTAAATTTCAATTTGCTAATT
>JAZSJL010000362.1:0-2164 GCA_045534355.1 Acutalibacteraceae bacterium | reverse complement strand
GAACGACATGGCTACGATCCGACTTTGGAATAATCCATATTATATTTTGTAAAAATATAGAGGCTAACTCTATTGTGGAAGGAAGTCGTTTATAATGGGAACACCTTGCGAATATCTTTCAAATATGACCTCAATAAAATTGGCAACAGACCTGCCGTTTGATAAAAAGTGGCTTCAGTTTTACGGCGAGATGCCCGAAAATCTTGAATACCACCAGGGCTCAATTTACGATATGCTCTACGATGCTATAAGAGCATATCCTAATTATCCTGCAATGGAGTACTTTGACGTAGTGTACTCCTACAGAGCTTTAAGTGATCATATAGAGGAGGTTGCACAGGCTCTCCTTGGGCTTGACGTTGTACCAAACGAAAGCGTAACAATTTGTATGCCCAATATGCCTGAAGCAATTTTTCTTATTTATGCTATCAATAAAATCGGTGCTGTGTGCAATGTGATTCACCCTTTGAGTGACCACGATGATATTGTGAGTGCAGTTGAGTCTACAAATTCATCATTGATTTTTACAACAGACGTTTCTGCTCTTAAGGTAGAGGGTGTTAAGGCGAGGGTTGTTGTTTGTGAGGTTTCGAATTCTATGAAGCCACTTCTTCGCACAGCCTATAACCTTAAAAACAGAAGGGCTCTTAAATATCCTGCAGAATTTATGTGCTGGAAGGACTTTTTAAATAAAAGAGTTGCCTACGGCCATATTGTCAAGCGCACCAAGGATGATCCTGCCGTTATTATCTACAGTGGCGGCACCACAGGTAAGTCAAAGGGTATTGTGCTTTCAAACCTGTGCTTCAATGCACTATCCACACAGTGTTATGCAGTTTGTAAAGAGGCGAGGGCAGGTAATTCAATTTTATCTGCGTTACCTATATTCCACGGCTTCGGTATGTGTGTAAGTATTCACGTACCACTTACTCTCGGTCTTAAGTGTATACTTTTACCTAAAATCAGTGTAGGTGATTTGAACAACACAATCAAAAAGAAAAAGCCAAATCTTCTTCCTGCAATACCAACAATGCTTAAGGCTATGACAAATAATCCATCCCTTGGGCCGGACAGCCTCAGTTCTGTTAAGGTTATTCTTTCGGGAGGCGATTATTTAAGCGATGATGTGCGGGAGAGGGTGCTGGAATACTTCAAGGCATGTGGCTCCGATGCTCACATTCAGGTTGGCTATGGTCTTTCCGAGGCAACGGCATTTATTGCAGCAACTGCAGATACTATTGAGGAAACAGATAATTTAGGTATTCCGAACCCCGATAATATTATAAAAGTATGTGACCCTAAAACAAATGAAGAGCTTCCTGCAGGTGAGGTGGGTGAAATCTGCGTAAATGCCCCAACTGTTATGATGGGCTACCTCAATGAGCCTGAGGAAACAAAAAATGCACTGCGAGTGCACAAGGATGGCTACACCTGGCTCCACACAGGAGATTTAGGCTTTGTGGATGAGCGTGGTGTTCTTCACTTTACCTCTCGCCTTAAGAGAATGATTATTTCAAACGGCTACAACATTTACCCAACAGAGCTTGAAAATATTATAAATAAATGTCGATTTGTGGCATCCAGCGTTGTTGTTGGTGTTAAGGACAGGGTACGTCAGGAGGCACCCAAGGTAATTATTGTGCTTCAAAAGGGCGTACAGCGTACTACCGAGGTAGAGAAGGAAATTGTTGATTTCTGCCGTCAGCATATTGCAAAGAATGCACAGCCTACCGAATTTGAATTTACCGATGCTTTGCCGACTACAAAAATCGGTAAAGTAAATTACAGACAGTTTGAGGATAGAGATACTCCTGAAGAAGAGGCTCCTGCAGAGCAAGCAACAGAATAAGAAGGGCATAGAAATAAAAAGTTGAGATTCCCTTTTTGGGGAATCTCATTTTTTGTGGGGAGTGAGGAGTTAATGCACAAATTAGCAAATAGCAGATAGCAGAGCTTCGCAAAAATTGAAGCGATGCGACAGCTCTGACCCTCTTGCAAACCGAAGGTTTGGAGGAGGGGGGACCGTTCCTCAACAAACCAAATGCTAAAGGATAGTATATTCCGTGCGATGTACTATCCTTTGTTTTTTTCTTGGTTAGCAGTGTTGGTTATAGCCAAGCGCATTCCCGCCTTCGGCAAAAATGTTGTTATGCAACAAAGAACC
>JAZSJL010000385.1:0-1878 GCA_045534355.1 Acutalibacteraceae bacterium | reverse complement strand
TTTAAAAGCATAAAAATTATTTTATATACAATAATATATATAGCAAAGTTATTTTTCGAGTGCCAAAGCACATTTTCAATCTGTTATAAGTAATTTTTAATTAAATTCACAAACAATTCACACATTTTTTCGAAAAGTAGGTTGACAAAAGCAATATCCGGTAGTATATTATAAACAGAGTTAGCACTCTATACACGAGAGTGCTAATCACACAAAAAGGACTGAGGTGAGTCTATGAACGATATATCTCCACGCAAAAGAGAAATACTCTCCTCAATAATCGAACGCTACATTGCCACAGGTGAGCCGATTGGCTCAAAGGTAATCTGCACAGATTTAAGCAGTGCAGTTTCCTCTGCTACAATCAGAAACGATATGGCTGAATTAGTAGAGCTTGGGTTCTTAGAGCAACCCCACACCTCTGCAGGCAGAATCCCCTCTCAGGCCGGCTACAGATATTACGTAGATAACCTTATGGCAGACTACGAGCCGGACACAGATGAGCAGAACAGAATCAAAATCTGGCTGCAAAGCTTTTCAGGTGAGCCTGACAAGCTTCTCGAGAAGGCAAGCAGTATATTAGCAGAGCTTACAGGCTGTGCTGCTATTTCTTCCTCCCCTGCAGACAGCGAAGCGCACATACGAAGAATAGAGCTTGTTCCTTTAAGCAAGCACACGGCAATGATAGTTCTACTTGCTACCTCGGGTATTTTAAGAAGTGCTGTTGTAAGAAGCGAGGAAGAAATCAACGTAGATATTGCAGAGGTCTTTTACAACATCTGTCAGAGCTACTTCACAGGCAGACGAGTTTGCGATATATCTCTTACGTTTATACAGACCCTGGTTGCTTCCTTAGGTGATAAGGTTTTCGTTATGTCCCCCTTCCTGTGTGCTGTAGCAGACCTTTGTGAGGCTGTTAAAACAACAGGGTTCACACTCAAGGGTCCAAACAACATACTCAACCACCAGGAACTCACAGAGGATGCCTTCAGTATTTTAGACTTCCTTCACAAGGAAACACCTGTAGAGAGCCTGCTTAATTCTCACAAAAAAAGCCTTAGCGTTACAATTGGTGAAGAAAACCCCTTCAGAGAATTACGGCACACTACAGCAATCTTTGCAAAATATACAGTTGGTGACCGTGAAAGTGGTTCAATCGGCATAATCGGACCTACAAGGTTAGATTATGCAAGACTCATACCGACTATTAAATATTTAGCCCAGGTTATCGGCTCTATGCTTACAGAAACTTTAGACGAATAAGGAGATTGAAATGGCAGACGAGAAAAAAACTTCCGAGGCTCCACAGGAGGCTCCCGAAAAAGAACCTAAAAAGAAAACAAGAAAAAAAGCTGATTCTGCATTAACTTCCCAGGTTGAACACCTCACAGCAGAGTTAACAGCTGCCAAGGATGCTCACCTTCGCACCCTCGCTGAATACGACAACTACAGAAAGCGTTCACAGCGTGAAAAGGATGCACTCTACGGCGACGCTAAAGCAAACACGTTAAAATTGTTGCTCCCTGTTTTAGATAACTTTGACAGAGCAGCTGCAAATAAAACCGACGACATCGAGGTATATCGCAAGGGTATCGAAATGACACTTTCACAGCTCGATTCAATACTTACAACCCTTGAGGTTGAAACCTTCGGCGAAGTCGGAGACGAATTTGACCCTAACATCCACAATGCTGTTATGAGCATTGAAAATCCCGACCTTCCGGAAAACAGTATTGCCGCTGTTTTTGAAAAAGGCTACAGGATGGGTGACCGAATCTTAAGATTCGCAACAGTTCAGGTAACAAAATAATCAAATCAAACTATATTACGGAGGAATTCAATTATGGCAAAAACAATCGGTATTGACTTAGGTACAAC
>JAZSJL010000209.1:0-4298 GCA_045534355.1 Acutalibacteraceae bacterium | reverse complement strand
CCATTACCCACATTTGTGAAAAAATTGGTCCGAGGGCCCCCGGTAGCGAAGCTGAGTTTACTGCACAGCAATACATGGGCGACGATATGAAGCAGTGGGCTGACAAGGTTGAGTATGAGGAATTCATTGTACATAGACAGGCGTTTATGGGCTTTATTCCATTTACGGTTGCTATGGCTATCATAGCAACAATTGTATTCTTTACAGATTACCCACTTATCAGCTTTATTTTAACAATACTCGGCTTTATTCCTCTTGTGCTTGAGTTTGTTATGTATAAGCAGTTTATTGACCCGTTGTTCATTGGTCACAAGTCACACAACGTTATTGCAACAAGAAAGCCAACGGGTGAGGTTAAAAGGAGAGTTATTCTCGTTGCTCACGCCGACTCACAGTATGAGTGGATTCTCAACTACAAGCTTGGTGGCATTGGTATGAAGTGCTTCCTTATTCCGGGTGTAGTTGGTCTTATTGCTTGTAGCATTGCAAGTCTTATTAAGGGTATTGTTGTTGACTTCAAGGGTATAGATACCCCTGCATCAAACACCTTCTTCCTTGTTGTAGGTATTATTCTTTGCTTATTTATTGTGCCATATGTCGGATTCCTTTTCTTACAGAGCTTTACAAAGAGCGTTCCCGGTGCTAACGATAACCTTTCAGGCTGTCTTGGCTGTATGTCAGTATTAAAGCTCCTTGAGGAAGCAGGCATCCGTTTTGAAAACACAGAGGTAAGAGTTATTCTTTCGGGCTCCGAGGAAGCAGGTCTTCGTGGCGCAAAGGCATACGCCAAAGCACACAAGGATGAGCTTAAGGACGTTGAAACTATCGTTGTAGCCTGCGATACACTCCGTGATTTAAAGGATATGGCTGTTTACGACAGAGACCTTAGTGGTACCTTAAAGCACAATGCACAGGTTAAGGCGCTTGTTAAAAAGGCTGCTCTTAACTGTGGCTTCGATCTTCCGTATGCTTCTATTTACCTTGGTGCTTGCGACGCTGCTGCATTTACACAGGCAGGCTTTAAGGCAACAGGCTTTGCTGCTATGGACCCAACCCCACCAAGGTACTACCACACAAGGCTCGATACACCTGATAAGCTTTGTCCCGATGCACTTGAAGCAGGTGCACAGATACTTCTTGAAACGGTTTGTCTTTACGATCAGGAAGGCTTAGAATAAAAAAATTTTTCAAGACCGTTGCATATTACTTTGGAGAAGAAAATGAATTATATTATAATGGACCTTGAGTGGAATAACGCCTATTGTAAAAAGAAAAAGGGCTTTATGAACGAAATTATTGAGATTGGTGCAGTTAAGCTTGACGAAAATCTCAACGTTATAGATACCTTTTCTATGTTTATTAAGGCACAGCTTGGCAAAAAGCTCCATTCGAGAGTTAAAGAGCTTACTAATATTACGAATGATGATATCAGTAGTGGTACACCATTTTCACAAACAATGTCATTGTTCCGTAAATGGTCATCAGGCCCCAACACCGTTTTTTTAACATGGGGAGATACTGATATTCGTGTGCTTATTGAAAACTTCCGTTATTTCAATGGTATATCATTTATTCCGTTTTTGAGTAACTACGTGAATTTGCAGAAGTATGCTCAGGCATTTATGAATATTTCAAAAGCAGACCAGATTGGACTTTCCGCAGCAGCAGAAAAGCTTGGTATTGATTTGGAGAATTATTCACTTCACAGAGCCTTGGATGATAGCCTTCTGACCGCAGACCTTTTTAAAAAGATATACAATGAGCAGATGCTTCAATCATATATGCTTTGCTGTGATACAGCCTTTTACTCTAAAATCACCTTTAAGCCAAAGGTTATTACAGATATTAACAGCCCGTTGATTGATAAATCTAAAATGCGCTGTCTTTGTGACGTTTGTGGTTGCCCTTGTGAGAGAGTGACCGAGTGGCGTGTTATGAACCAGGCATTCAGAGCCGTATTCCTTTGTAAAAAGTGCAAGAGGAAAATCAGGTTTACAATCAGGTTCAAGGAATATTACGACAGGGTAGATATTAAATCCTCGTCCGTACCATTTATAGAAAAGAAGGAAATCAGCGTTGTAGCTGTTGAAAGCAATGCTGACAGCACCAAACCCAACACGGAGGAATAAATATGAAAACACCAATTAAGTTAGAGCCTGTATTCAAAGAGATAGTATGGGGTGGCAACAGGCTTAAAACAGACTATGGCTTTAAGTCCGACTTAAATAATATTGCAGAGGCTTGGATGCTTTGCGCAAGAGAAGATGGCGACAATATTATTGCAAACGGTCCGTTTAAGGGGCGGAGCTTTACAGAATTTGTTAAAGCACACAAGGCTGTGTTAGGCACAAAGGGCGCAAGCTATGAGGAATTCCCGTTATTAATTAAGTTTATTGACGCTAAGGCTGATTTATCTGTTCAGGTGCACCCGGATGACGAATATGCACGTGTGCACGAAAACAGCTACGGTAAAACAGAGGCTTGGTATATCCTTGATTGCGACGAGGGTGCAGAGCTTATATACGGCTTTAACAAGGAGCTTACGGCAGAGGAATTTAAAAACTCAATTGCTGATAACACATTCCTCAATTATGTGAATAAGGTTAAGGTTAAAAAAGGCGACGTGTTCTTTATAAATGCAGGTACTCTCCACGCTATTGGCAGTGGTATTCTTTTAGCAGAGGTACAGCAGAACTGCAACACAACCTACAGAGTATATGACTACAATCGTTTAGTTAACGGCAAGCCACGTGAGCTCCACGTTGAAAAGGCTATTGACGTTACAGATACAGTACCACCCACAAGAAACGGTGACCCTGATTCAGCTCCGGTTGTTATGGGTGACACTACTGCACAGGCGCTTTGCCAATGTGAATTCTTCAAGATGGATACACTCCAAATCAATGGTAGCCACACAATCGCTGTTAATGAAGAAAGCTTTGTTTCTTTACTCGTTTTAAATGGTGAAGCATGCCTTTCTGCAAATGGCGAAAGCCTTTCTCTCACAGCAGGTGACAGTATTTTCTTACCAGCCGACTGTGGCAACGTTGTAATTGAAGGTAACATTAAATTATTAATCAGCACACTTTAATTTTGGTGAGTTAAATGTCTTTATTAACTGCACAAAATTTAACATTCGGTTTTCTTGACGGCGTCTTGTTTCAAGGCGCCGCTTTTAAGGTGGAGGAAACTGACCGTATTGGTCTTATAGGTGCCAACGGCTCCGGTAAAACCTCATTATTTAAGCTAATAACAGGTGAGTACACGCCACACGAGGGTGGCATTGTAAGAGGTAAAGATGTACGTATAGGCTATATGGAGCAGTACCTTGATTGTGATGCTGACCAGACACTCTACGGCGAGGCGCTTACAGTATTCAACGACGTTATTCAAATGGAGTACGAGCTTGAGGAAATTACTCGTGCACTTATGACAGACAGCAGTATTGAGCTTATTGAGAGGCAGGTTTACCTCACAGAGGAAATTGACAGACGAGATGGTCTTGTTTACCAGGCAAAAACTAAATCTGCACTTTTAGGGCTTGGCTTCACCGAAGAAGATTTAACCCAAAGAGTGGCAAACCTTTCAGGTGGGCAACGCTCAAAGCTTTCGCTTTGTAAGCTTCTTCTTTCAAATGCTAATTTACTTTTATTGGACGAGCCTACCAACAACCTGGACGTGGATGCTATTAACTGGCTTGAGGACTTCCTTTTAAAGTACAAGGGTGCTTTTTTAGTTGTTTCCCACGACAGATACTTCCTTGATAAGGTAACAACCTCTGTAATGGAAATTGCTCACAGGAAGCTTGTTTTCACAAAGGGTAACTATACAGTTTTCCAGAAGCTTAAGGCAGAGCGAGAGCTGACAATAGAACGTGAATTTGAAAAGACAATGGCTGAAATAAAGCGCATTGAGGGTATTATTGAACAGCAAAAGCGCTTTAATCAGGCACACAACTACGTTACAATTGCAAGTAAGCAAAAGCAGATTGAAAGATTAAGAGCAACACTTGTTTACCCCGAAAAAGCTCTTAAAAGCGTTCATTTCAGCTTTAAAACAGATATAAGAACAGGTGATGAGGTGCTTTCTGTTACCGGCTTGGAAAAAGCTTTCCCCGGTAAGCCCTTGTTCCGTAATTTTGACTTATCCGTATTCCGTGTGGACAGAGTATTTCTTTTAGGGCCCAACGGCTGTGGTAAATCCACCTTCCTTAAAATAATAAATAAAGAGCTTATGCAGGATAGTGGAACCTTCACGTTAGGTGCAAACGTTAAAATCGGCTACTTCGACCAGAACAT
>JAZSJL010000024.1:0-5466 GCA_045534355.1 Acutalibacteraceae bacterium | reverse complement strand
TAAATCTTCTGTAGCAGTCCCAAGCCCATCTTGCGTTGCCTGACTTTGCAGCCATAGCTTCAACAACATCTTCGTTAAGGCCAAGATTAAGAATTGTATCCATCATACCCGGCATAGATGCACGAGCACCTGAACGAACGGAAACAAGGAGAGGATTCTCAAGGTCGCCGAACTTCTTGCCTGTGATTTCTTCCATCTTAACGATGTATTCCATAATTTCTGCCTGGATATCATCGTTAATCTTTCTGCCATCCTCATAGTACTGTGTACAAGCTTCTGTTGAAATTGTGAAGCCCTGAGGAACAGGAAGACCAATTTTTGTCATTTCAGCAAGGTTAGCACCCTTACCGCCAAGAAGTTCGCGCATTGAAGCGTCGCCTTCTTTGAACAAATAAACATACTTTTTGCTCATAATTTACCTCCAAAAAAATTAAAATACTTTATTAGGCATATTTAACCATCGCTCATTATATCACATAAAAAACGATAATGCTATAGTTTTTATGGAAAAAAGCCATATTTCAGCGATATTTTTTTTAGTTAACATATACAACAAATCGCTGATGACACTTCAAAATCTATTCTCATAACAGTTCAATTATTCATCCACACAAGCATATCTGTTTCCCCACGGTTTGCATATGCAAAGTAGGGAATAAGCTTAATTTGTGTTTCCTCATATGTTTGCTGAGCATCATAATACAGCTCATCTCTTTCCATCTCAACACAACCCTTACCATAGAGCGACGGAACAAGAAATTCTCTTTCGCCCGGGGTGAAGCTACGGTTTATATCTACTGATATGTGGTGAATTTTCTCTTTGTGGTCAACACCCTCCATACAATAAACCACAGGACCTCGCATAACGGCAACCTTACCTGCATTTTCGTGTACCTTGGGGTTTGCTTTGATAAAGCGAATATCCATTTTAAAATTGACATTGACCTCAGTATCCGTATCCTCTAAATCAATATAAGCATATCCGTCTTTGAGAGTATAAGCACAATTAATTTCAAACTTCCTGCACCATGACGGTATTCTCAATGCCATCTGCTTTTTTGTGTTATTGGAAATGCTTAACCTTATTTCCCCTGTTGACGGATAATCCGTGTGTTGACTGATTTTAACCCCGTCAACAACAGAATCAGATGCCATATACTGGTGAACAAAAACAGTATCATCGGAATATGTATATAAATAATCACCGACAGATGCTATAAATCTGATAACGTTAGGGGGACAGCAGGAGCAATCAAACACCTCTTTGCGCTGTGTTATGGGGAAACGCTTGCCACCATCTGTGGAAGTATTTACATTATTGAAGCCCACATCAATTTCAAGTGGATTTTCGTAGAAGAAAGATTTTCCGTCCATTGAAATTCCTGCGAGAATTCCGTTATACATTACCCTTTCCACAGCATCGCCGTATTTTGCACAAGGCCTGTCTTTGAGCATACGGTTAGCAAAATATGCAAGAGAAATAGATGCACAGGTTTCTGCATAGGCATCTCTGTTTGGCAAATCATAGTCTACAGTAAAGCTCTCGCCGTGGCAGGTAGACCCTGTAGCACCCGTTATATACATTCTTTTATTCACAACGTTATCGAACACTCTCTCGCAGGCCTCTTGAAGCTCTTTATCACCGTAGTGCTGTGCAATATCCGCCGCACCACACATAAGGTACAGCGCTCTTACGCAATGACCCTCTGCTGTGTTACGCTCTCTCAACGGCACCTCATCCTGATTATAGTAGAGATTTGTACCCTTGTACGGTGCTCTGTCTACCCCTGTTCCGTGCATATCAATAAAGTGCTTTGATAATTGTAGGTAACGCCTTTCACCTGTTGCCTCATAAAGCTTAACAAGTGCAAGCTCAATTTCGGGGTGTCCGGGTGTAACAAAGGATGCGCTTTTTTCGTGCAAAAACACCTTTTCTACATAGTCTGCATACTTGCACATAGCATCAAGCAGGGCTTTTTTGCCCGTTGCTTCATAGTAGGCAACAGCTGCTTCAATAAGATGACCAAGGCAATACAGCTCATGCTCCTCCCTCAATGTAAACCGCTCACCTGTTACAAGAAAATGGCTGTTGAAATATCCGTTTTCATCTGCATTTTTGCAAATTTTTTCAATGGTCTCATCGCAAATTGCTTCAATTCTGGGATTTGCTTTATTTTTAAGAGAATATGCAACACCCTCAAGCCACTTTGCCACATCGCTGTCCCAAAAGATGTGGGGCATGTCAGGCTCTCCCTCTTGCCAACGGCAATCAAGCGCAGAAAAACGGTGTGTTTCTGCAAAACGGTTGTAAACAGCCTGAACAGTAACGTCACTTATCATATCAAGCTTTTCTTTCCAAAAGCCCTCTTTTATATCAACATTAAGATAACTCACCTTTTTCATAACATCACCCACGTAGTTTTATTAATGGCATTATAGCACACACAAGTTGAAGTAGCAAGTTGAAAACAGATAGTTAAAAATCCACAATTATAGGGTAGCGCCATAGCCTGGCACACTTTATAAAAAAAGCTCTCTTTCGCAAGAGAGCTTTTTTATCAGTTGTGTTCTCCGACTGTTACAGCCATAAGCGAAATAAGGTTGTAGCCTGTGTCGGTTTTTTTGAGAGTTACGTCTGCATATTTGTCGGGCTGGGCTGCCTGGAGCACGCCGCTTGCATCCACTTCCACGTTACTTGTACCAACGTAGCCGACTCTTATCTGAATAAAGTCACCCGTTACCTTTGCAGACTCAATGCGAACAGAAAATGGTGGCGTAACACCTGTAAGTGGTACGTAGTAAACACCGTTTGCAGCATCGTACACAAATTCATAGCCGTAACCAACAACACTTGCATGTACAATCTGTGTATCTGCACCATACATTGAGATATATTTCTGCTCTACATCGGCAGCAGGAACAACAAGACCTTTTTCGGTAACGTTGTAGCTGCTTGTTGTAACGTCGTCGTTCATAAGCGAGCAGATAGCAATGTTTCTCAAATCGTCTTTATTGGCAGTTGTAATATCGGAAAAAGAAGCAGGGTCAACACCTACCACCCAGGAGAGGAATTGTGAATATTCCTCAAAGGCAGCAGCCTCGTCTGTTTGTGGTGTAACAATATCGGCAACAAAGCCTACAATGTTCACCAATCCCACTACTGCAAGTAAAAGTATAACTATACCTGCAATAAAGGGACCTTTTTTCTTTTTCTCTTTTTCTTCAATAGTAATAATTTCTTCCATTGCTTTTACCTGCTGTATTTCTGTCTTTTGCGTTCGGTACGTCTTTCAATTGCTTCCTTACGAGCCTTTTCCTTCTGGCGTTTCTTCTTTTCAGCCTCTTTCTGGCGAAGAATAAGATTTATTCTGAACACTACAATTGTGCCACCGATAACCTGAACAATCTCGCAGCCTGTTGCCTGGGCAATCTTTACTGCAAGCTCCTTCGGGCTCTCGGGTGCTGTTTCAAGGTGAACCTTTATTTTAAAAAGCTCACGGGTATTAAAAGTATCCTCAAGCTGAGCAACAACGGCGTCTGTTATACCCTCTTTACCTATCTGAAATATTGGGTCAAGGCCGTTTGCCTCTGCTCTTAATTGTGCTCTTTCTTTACTTGTCATTTATTTTACTCCACTTCTTTTGTCCAGGTTGTGCCTTCACGTGTATCAATAAGCTTAACACCCTTTGCGAGCAGCTCCTCACGGATTCTGTCTGCCTCTGCGAAGTTTCTTTCCTTCTTTGCAGCAGCACGTAAAGCAATCATTTCCTCAACGTATTGTGCAAACTCATCTAATTCTTCTTTTTCTTCCTTCTTGCTGCCACCACTCAAAAGGTCAAGGGACAGCACTCTGTCGTAGTCCTTAAGAAGGTAAAGCTTTGTTGCATCGTTTATATCTGCCTTTAAAACGTCGTAAACAGCTGTAACTGCAAGAGCTGTATTAAGGTCATTATCCATAGCAGCAACGAAGCCTTCACGAAGTTTTTCTGCTGCCTGATAATCAATCTCCTGACTACCGTCATTCTTAAGAGTTGCAATCTTTTTGAGAAGCTTGTCGTACGCAGTTGCGGCACCGTCAAGATTTTCATATGAGAAAACAAGCTGTTTTCTGTAATGAGACTGCAAGCAGAAGAAACGGTAAGCAAGAGGATTGTAGCCCTTCTCCTGAAGGAGTGTGACTGTAAGGAACTCACCCTTTGACTTACTCATTTTACCTGAGTTTGTATTAAGGTGAAGCACGTGGAACCAGAAGTTACACCACTTGTGGCCGATATATGCCTCACTCTGTGCAATTTCGTTTGTGTGGTGTGGGAATGCATTGTCAATACCACCACAATGGATATCAAGGTACTCACCAAGGTGCTTAAGGCTGATAGCTGAACACTCAATGTGCCAACCGGGGTAGCCTACGCCCCAAGGAGAATCCCACTTAAGTGCCTGCTCCTCAAACTTTGATTTTGTGAACCAGAGCACGAAGTCATTTTTATTGCGCTTGTTTGTATCCTCATCAACACCGTCACGCACGCCTACCATAAGCTCCTCAACGTCGTGCTTGTTGAAAACGTAGTATTCATCAAGCTTTGAGGTATCGAAGTAAACATTGCCACCTGCAAAATATGCATAACCCTTTTCAATAAGGCCCTGCACCATTTCAATAAACTCTTTAATGCAGTTTGTTGCAGGCTCTACAACGTCGGGAATTTTGATATTAAGCTTTTCACAATCAGCAAAGAATGCATCTGTGTAGAAGTGAGCAATATCCATAACGGTCTTGTTTTCACGCTTTGCACCCTTGACCATTTTATCCTCGCCGGTGTCTGCATCGCTGGAGAGGTGACCAACGTCTGTAATATTCATTACACGCTTAACGTCGTAGCCACTGTAACGAAGGTACTTTTCAAGTATATCCTCCATAATGTAGCTTCTCAGGTTACCGATATGTGCAAAGTGGTAAACTGTAGGGCCACAGGTGTACATACTTACCTTGCCCGGTACAATTTCTTTAAAATCTTCTTTTTTGTGTGTAAGTGAGTTATAAAGCTTCATATATCCTCCATATTTTAGGAAAATTATTTAGAAAAATCTATGATTTTAATTGATTGCTTAACGTAAATTACCCCTGATATAACACAGAGCAAACCTGTTATGCTCAAAAGCACGTTTGAAACAGTAGCAAGTGGGAAGCTTTCGCCCAAAAGTCCACAGTAATCGAGCTCTGCAAGGAGCATTATAACAAGAGAAAATATCATTTGCGAAGCAGTTTTGAGCTTGCCGTATATATTGGCAGGTATAACAATACCTTGCGCTGTTGCAACAAGCCTGAAGGACGTGATAGTAAACTCTCTGAGTAATACTATCATAATAATCCACACGTTGCAAAGCCCAAAACTCATAAAGCCAAGCAGTGCTGCAGTAGTAAGAATTTTATCTGCCACAGGGTCGGCAAGCTGACCGAAAACTGTAACA
>JAZSJL010000081.1:0-5539 GCA_045534355.1 Acutalibacteraceae bacterium | reverse complement strand
CCGTTGTTGGTATTGTTGATATTGATACACTTACCTTCAAAACAGATTTGGCACCAATAAGGTTTGTGATTGCTGCTGTTGCAACAGCATTCTTTGCAGTAGTAGTAAACCTTCTTATGCACTTCAAGCTTAAGAAAATCAGCATGGTAGAATCACTCAAATCTGTTGAATAAAAAAACAAATGCTCCAAGGCTATTAAGCCTTGGAGCTTAGTTTTTATTAGTTATTTTGCAGAGTGTCCGTAAAATTGCTTTGTTTTATAAATACCATCAAAGTAGCTTCGAGCAAAAAATTCAGCTAAATCTCGTGGGGAGATTTTCATACCCTCTTCCATCCAATCAATCACCACGCCCACAATGGCATCTAAAGTAAAGGTTGTGGAATACCTTGCAGGATTATCCAACTCAAATATTTCCTTTGAGTTTGGCAGATTGTGCAGCATAAGCAGCTGTATTTTTTTGTAGAGCTGGTTGTTTGTATCGTTTTTTACTGTGAATTTCACAAGGTTTTCGTTATCTCGGCAGTAAATCAGCACACGCTCTGCGTAGTCGATAAATCCATCCATAGTAGTAATAGATGCACTTGATTCGTCTATTATCTCCTTGAATGCTTGATATGATTCATTTTGTAGCTGCTGGAGCATATCAAGTAAATCGGTATAGTAAAAATAGAAGATTGCTCTGTTTACGTCTGCTAAATTCGTAAGCTCTGTAACAGAAATTTCATTTATTTTTTTCTTTTCTAAAAGAGTAAGCAATGCATCACGCAAAGCCTTCTTTGTACGCTTAACTCGTCTGTCGGTATTATTAAGAGCTCTTTTTTTATCGTACGGCAAAAATCCCACATCCATTCGTGTTTTTGTATAATAATTTACATTATAATATCATAAAGTACAAAAATAATCAAGTGTCGGAAAAAGATGTGAAAAGGCTTGGGAAAGAAGCTCTCTCCCAAGCCCGATATTAATCTTTATATAAGCTCTTTAATAATTCGATTTCCCTCTGATAACCGTCTATATCATTTGGTGTTTCAAGGAAAAACGGAAGCTCACGCAGAAGAGGGTGGTTAATAATCCTCTCTGTAGCCTGAAGTCCCAGGGAGCCACCACCAATAACCTCGTGCCTGTCCTTGTGAGAAGCAAACGGGTTTTTGGAATCATTAAGGTGAATTGCTTTAAGTCTTGGGAGACCGATAACTCTGTCAAACTCCTCAAGCACGCCGTCAAGGTTATTTACAATATCATATCCTGCATCGTAAACGTGGCAGGTATCAAGGCAAACCCCTAATTTATGGTTTTGCTCCACCTTGTCAATAATAGCTCTTATTTCCTCAAAGCTCCTGCCTACCTCACTACCTTTACCTGCCATGGTTTCAAGGAGAATGGTTGTACTTTTGCTGTCAGGAAGCACAGCGTTGAGCATATCTGCAATAAGTTGAATACCAACCTCTGCGCCCTGCTGTACGTGGCTACCCGGGTGGAAGTTATACAGCGCACCCTCAAGGTGGTCAAGTCGCATTATGTCATCTGCCATAGTGTTTTTGGCAAACTCACGAAGCCCCTCGTCCTTTGCACAGGCGTTCATTGTATACGGGGCGTGAGCAAGGACAGAAGCTATTCCATTCTGCTTTCTGTATTCCTCAAAGGCTCTCATATCCTCAACGTCTAAAGGCTTTGCTTGTCCGCCACGTGGGTTACGGGTGAAAAACTGAAAGGTATTTGCTCCTATTCTTACAGCCTCCTTGCCCATAGCAAGGTAACCACCGGAGCTTGATAAATGACATCCTATTTTAAACATTTTATTCTCCTAATTTGTGAATGAATAAGCCACTCAGAAGCTTTGGCTCAAACCAGGTTGATTTTGGTGGCATAATCATATTTGCATCCGCAATTGCCATAAGGTCCTCAAGTGTGGTAGGGTACATTGAGAATGCAACGGCAGCACCATCATTAACAAGCCTCTCTAATTCACCAAGGCCACGAATACCACCAATGAAATCGATTCTCTTATCTGTGCGAGGGTCACCAATGCCAAGAACGGGTGTTAAAAGGTTTTTCTGAAGGATAGAAACATCTAACTGTTCTACAGGGTTTTCTTCATCGAAGGTGCCACTCTTTGCAGTAAGCTTGTACCAGCAGTTGCCCAAAAGCATACCGAAGGTGTGCTTGTTTTCTGGGTGGTATGCACCCTCACAAGGTGCCTCTTCGACCTCAAAGCACTCTGATATTTTTTCAATAAACTCTTCTTGTGTATTGCCGTTAAGGTCCTTAACAACTCTGTTGTAGTCCATTATTTCAAGCTCATTAGCAGGGAAGAGCACAGCAAGGAAGTAGTTGAACTCCTCATCGCCTGTGTAGTCAGGATTTGCTTCTCTTCTCATTTTTGCTACGTTTACGGCAGAAGCACAACGGTGGTGTCCGTCTGCGATGTAGAAATCTCCGGTATCATTGAGAAGGGATGCAAGCTTTGAGCATTCATAAGCATCATCAATTACCCATACTGTGTTTGTAATACCATCCCGGGTAATGAAATCGTAATCAGGCTCCTGAGCCTTGTAGTTATTAATAAATTGGGTAATTTCATCCATACCCTTGTAGCAGAGGAATATAGGACCTGTGTTAGCGTCGCAGGTGTCTACGTGACGGATTCTGTCAGCCTCTTTATCTGCTCTTGTGAGCTCGTGCTTTTTGATTCTGTTTTCAATATAATCATCTACAGAAGCACAGCCGACAAGACCTGTTTGCTCTCTGCCATTCATTATCTGGCGATAAATATAGTAATGAGGTCTGGTGTCTGAAACCATAACACCCTCTGCTTCCATATTCTGAAGGTTTTCATTTGCCTTAGCGTAAACCTCGTCACTGTAGAGGTAAGTGCCCTCCGGTAAATCAATTTCAGCCTTATCTACATGAAGGAATGAGTAGGGATTGCCCTTAACCATTTCCCTTGCTTCTTCACTATTCATAACGTCGTATGGCAAAGCAGCAACCCTTGATGCAAACTCTTTGGCAGGGCGCAGTGCCTTGAATGGTTTAAAAACAGCCATATTAAGCCTCCGTAACTTGTTTTTTTATAGTTCAATTTTACTTTATGGAATAACTTGTTGTCAATACAATATTGTATTTTAGCACCCTTCGTGGTATCATAAAAATATAAAATTACTGTTAAGAGGTTTAAAAATAAATGGACAATAAAGCAGAATTATATAACCTGATGAAATATATCAGAGCACTTTCTCTCAATAACAATCGCACCTGGTTTCACGACAACCACCAAGAGTATGAGGGTGTACGAAAGGATTTTCTTGCATTTCTCGATATGTTTCGCTTTAAGCTGAGCAAAGAGGCACCCGATATAGGCAAAGCAATAATGTATATGGAGCCAAGGGAGTGGATGTACCGTGTTGCTCACGATATGCGCTTCCATAAGGACGGCCCACCATATAATCCTGCGTTTAGGGCATATATATGTGCAGACAGGAAATCCTGGCAGCCAATAGGCTACTATTTAAGATTGTTTCCGAATGGCAGCTGCTTCGGTACGGGTTTGTGGTGCGAAACTACAGCACAGATGAATAACGTAAGGAAATATATTTCTTTACATTACCGGGAATTTCTTGAAGCACTTAATAAGGGTGGAATATCTGTAGATGGTCAGAAATTAAAGTCAATGCCACGAGGCTTTTCTGCAGATGACCCTGCAGCAGAATATATTAAATACAAAAACTGGACTATGATTGTTCATATACCCGATGAGGACATAACTACCTTTGAGGAGCTTTCAGACGTGCTTATTTTCTACGTGCGCAAAATGGAGCCTATGAGACAGTTTCTCCTGAAAGCCTCACAATATGTAGACAATGGCAGACCGGAGTTTGAGTGGTAAGTTCGTAACAAATGTATATTTGTTACGAAACTAAGTTTGCCTAACGGCAAGTGAAGTTGCCTTTGGCAGTGAAATTATCTTCGATAGTGAAGTTGCACCTCACGGTGCAGTGGCAAACTTAACTTCACTTTGTTCGCAAGAACAAAACTTCACTGTAACTTGTTACAACTTCACTTTTGCGTAAGCAAAAAATTCACTAATAAATGGAGATAAAAAATGAAAGATTCGGAACTTAGAGAAAGAGCAAAGGATTTTGCACTAAAAATTATCGCTGTGTGAGATAATATCGAAACAAAAAAAGGACGTGGAGTTCTCGTTAATCAAATTATACGAAGTGCTACATCAATTGGAGCCAATATCCACGAAGCAAACTACGCATCAAGCAAAGCTGATTTCATCAATAAGTTTCAGATAGCATTGAAAGAATGCTATGAAAGTGATTATTGGTTAGGATTGTTTAAAGAAACAAAAATGATAACCGAAATAGAATATGCTGATATGTATGATAAATGCAGTAAGATTCGTAAACTGTTAATTGCATCAATAAATACTGCAAAGGGAAATCAATACTCTTGACACGAACTTTTTGGGAAAGAATTATTGGAAATTTAGCGATATCAGAGGAATGGGAAAATGGAATTTGTAAAAAAGTATGGAATAAACACCATAAAATGGGTGTTTTTCAGTATTCTGTTGGGAATATTAGGTGGACTTTTGGGTTCTTTGTTTCATATCAGTGTGGACTTTGTGACCGAACAGAGAGAGCACCACGGTTGGTTTCTTTACTTATTGCCCTTGGGCGGGTTACTCATTGCGGCGATGTATCATCGGTTTCGCAATCACGGAAATATTGATACCAAGCGTGTCTTTTCTGCGGTGAAAGAACAAAAAGATGTTCCCCTTGTGATGATTCCTCTCATCTTTATCGGCACTGTGATTACCCACGCTTTTGGCGGTTCTGCTGGCCGTGAGGGAGCAGCGCTCCAGCTGGGCGGCAGTATGGGTTACAATGTGGGGAATGCGCTAAAACAAGATGAAAACGAAAAAAAACTGATGGTAATGGCAGGGATGAGCAGTGTGTTTTCTGCATTGTTCGGAACTCCGTTCACTGCGGCAATTTTTTCGGTTGAGGTTACCCGTCAGGGCAAATGGAAGTTTAGCGGATTGCTCCCTTGTGTGATTGCTTCTTTGGTTGCATTTTTTGTTGCACAGCTTTGCGGTGTGGCACCTGTGCGATTTTTGATGCCTCATTTTACATACAACTACCATTTAATCTGGCAGGTGCTTTTATTAGCGGTGTTATGTGCGGCAGTTTGTATTCTCTTTGCATTAGCTCTTCATAAAACAGAACACTATGGTAAGAAACTAATAAAAAATCCCCATCTTCGGGCACCCATTGGCGGTTTTTTGATTATCGGGCTTACCTTATTGGTTGGCACAACGGCTTACAACGGAGCAGGGATGGGGATTATTGAAACTGCCGTTTCGGGAACTGCAAACTATGAGGCGTTTCTTTTAAAAATTCTCTTTACTGCTATCACGGTTGCCGCAGGTTTTAAAGGGGGCGAAATTGTTCCCACCTTCTTTATCGGCGCAACCTTTGGTTGTGTGGCAGGTTCTCTTTTGGGGCTGCCTGAAGTCGGAGGCCAAGCGGT
>JAZSJL010000397.1:0-3526 GCA_045534355.1 Acutalibacteraceae bacterium | reverse complement strand
AAAATGAAGCTAAAAGCAAATGCAAAGGTGAATCTTCTGCTTGACGTTACAGGTATCAAGAAAAATGGCTACCACAGTCTTTTTACAATAATGCAGTCAATTTCCTTGGGGGATATAATAACTGTAGACAGGATTGACGGGGAGGCTATTATCATTTCCTGCGATACACAGGGCGTGCCTACAGATAGTAGTAATATAGTATATAAATGTGCAGAAAAGTTTTTTGAGTATGTGGGTATCGTAAGCAATAAGGGTGTTCACATTCATATAGAAAAGCATATTCCATTTGGTGCAGGTATGGGTGGTGGCAGTGCCGACGGTGCAGCCGTGCTTGTTGCTTTGAATAAATTATTTAATACAGAGCTTTCCAAAAGGGAGCTGTGCAGAATAGGTGCCAGGGTTGGGGCAGATATACCGTTCTGTGTAGTGGGAGGAACAGGTCTTTGTCTCGATACAGGTGTGATTGTTGCTCCACTTACAGATGTTGAGAACGTTCATTTTGTGGTTGTTATGCCTGAGGAGAGTGTGTCAACAAAGGGAGCGTATGCTGCACTCGATGCAGTACCATACCTTAAGCACCCCAAAAATCAGGAGATGCTGGAGCTTATTTCCGATGGTGAAATAAAGGAGGCTCTCAAGCTTTGCGCTAACGTGTTTGAACAGGCGATCGAGGTGCCCGGTAGAGTTGATATTAAGGCTATCTGCAATGAAGCCGGTGCTATTGCTTCCTGTATGACAGGCTCAGGCTCTGCCGTTTACAGCATCTTCGAGGATGAAGCTATGGCGAAGGCTGCCTCAGAAAAACTGAAAACAAAATTTAATAATATTTTCCTTTGTACTCCACAAAAGCTTGGCGTGGAAATAATTGAAGAATAAATTTGAATAAAATTTTAAAAACCGTCCAAAAATCATTTATGATGAAAGGACGGTTTTTTATGAGCTTTTTTAAATTTAAAAAATGGGATAAGAAAAGAGATAGAATATTTTTAAGTGTACTTACTATAATTATGAGCCTGTATACTTCCTTTTCTTGTACTTATTTTGCAGGTGCAGCAGCAACTGTAAGGGAAAGTGTTGTAAGGCTACACGTAATTGCAAACAGCAACTCTCCGGAGGACCAGGCTGTTAAATTAAAGGTGAGAGATGCACTTTTAAAAACAAACACGGAAATTTTAAGTGAGGGGGTAAATACAGAGAATGCTCACCTTTATTTTGAAGCATCAAAGGATAATCTGCAGAAGGTAATAAGAAAAACCTTGCTTGAAAATGGCTTTTACTATTCCTCGCAAATCACCCTTGAAAATGAATATTATGAAACGAGAGAATACGGCACTCTTATATTTCCTGCAGGGGAATATTTATCACTTAAAGTGGTATTAGGTAATGGTGAAGGCAAAAACTGGTGGTGCGTTATGTTTCCTCCTCTGTGTGTGCCTGTGGCAGATGACGTTGAAATCCAAAAGGATGCATTGGGAGAATACCTTACGCCATCGGGCGAGAGGCTTGTAAACGGCAAGGAGAAATATATTTTTAAATTTAAAATACTTGAATTGTATGAGGAGCTTTTCTGCAAAACAAAAAACGGTGATTAAATCACCGTTTGAGCGTGTCTTGTAACGTGGCAACCGATATTTACTGCTACAGGTAGCCCTGCAATATGGGTTGGTGCAGTAAGGATATTTACGGCAAGTGCTGTAATATCACCACCAAAGCCCTGGCAGCCAATGTTCAATTCATTTATTCTTTTAAGCATTTTTGCTTCTAAATCAGCATAAAAGCTATCCGGATTTCTTTTCGTAATATCTCTGCAAAGAGCTTTTTTGGAAAGTAAAGCCACTCCTTCAAAGTCGCTGCCTATACCTACACCCACAACAATAGGCGGGCAGGGGTTAGAGTCTGCTTCTTTAACCGTGCTTACAACGAAGTCTACTATATCATCTGCAGTTGCAGAGGGCGTGAACATTTTTATTTTACTCATATTTTCACTACCAAAGCCCTTTGGTGCAGCAGTAAGAGTTACCTTATCACCGGGGACTATATTAATATGTATAAAAGCAGGGGTGTTGTCGTTAGTGTTGACTCTTCTTAAAGGGTCCTGTACTATTGAGCAACGCATTTTACCGTCAAGGTATGCTTTTTTTACACCCTTGTTGACTGCTTCGTTGAAATCTCCACCAACAAAATGAACGTCCTGTCCTATTTCGCAAAACAAAACAGCCATACCTGTATCCTGACAAATTGGGATATTAAGCTGTGCTGCAGCATCAAGGTTTTCACACATACGGCAAAAAATATTTTTTGCTAAAGGCTGTGTTTCCTCATTGGGTGCATTGCGAATTTTTTCTTCTAAGGAGCAGGGTAAATGAAGGTTTGCTTCTAAAAATAAGTTTTCAACAGCGTTTTCTATTAGCTTTACATCTATCTCTCTCATATAATCATTCCTAAAAAAGCATAATCGTGCCGAAACGGCACGATTTGTTTTTGTTGTGATAATCAGCCTCTTGGACTTCCGCCACCTCTGCGAGGAGTGGAGGAGCCTCTTTTGGCTACATTGTTTTTCTTAAGGTCGCTGAGCTTTTCATCGCTTACTGATTTGAATCTTGCAAGCATATCCTCAAAGTTTCCGCTTTCAGGCTCACTCTTTGGTGCTCCTGTCCACACCTGTGGCTGTGAGCGTCTCGGTCTGTCACCTGCAGGTCTTTTCGGTGGTGCTTCATCCTGTGGAAGAGCCTGTTTTATTGAAAGGGCAATTTTGCCTTTTTCGTTAATTTCAATAACCTTAACAGCTACTGTGTCGCCCTCGTTGAGCTTTTCGTGAATATCCTTGATATATGTGGAGGATACCTCTGAAATATGTACCATACCTGTTGACTTGTCAGGAAGCTCAATGAATGCTCCGAAATTTGTGATACCTGTAACTTTTCCTTCAAGAATTGCGCCGATTTCTACTGCCATACTTTCCATTTACCTCTAATAATTAATAATTAAACACCCGGAGTAATATCCTTATAAACGTGTTCGTCGGGCATAACGTAGCCCTTTTTTCTGGCGTATTCCTTTACAATTTCTGCCTCATCACCTTTTTCGATAGCTTCACTCAAAGCCTCGTTTTCAGCAATCTGACTTTCCAGGGTGCTTTGAAGAATAGCGAGGTCGGCTTCTTTTTTGTTTATATCGATTTGCACCTTAACAATTGAAACAATAAGGTATAAAATTATTGCAGAGCAAACAACTATTGCAGCAATGCTGTAGCTATTTTTCTTTTTTTTAGCTTTTTTCTTTGTTGCCAAGATTGCCGACGTCCTTTCTGTGTGATTTTGCAGATGTAAAAAATACACCAAATAAATTATACACATATACACGTAGCTTTGGCAAGTGTTTTTTTCTTAATTTTTGGGAGTTTTTCTCACTTTTTTTAAAAAGTAAAAGCATTTTGTTTTTTATAGCTGTAAAAAGACGTTTTAACAGCCTGAAGGGTGCACTGATTACAGAGAAAATCAGTTTATATACCTTTTTTAAAAATGCT
>JAZSJL010000374.1:0-2717 GCA_045534355.1 Acutalibacteraceae bacterium | reverse complement strand
GAACGTCTTTCATATATTTCTTCTCTCGGGGAGCGTATCTGTCAAACAGGTCTTTATTATCCTGTTTCTGATTTTCAGGGAGGAATTAAAGCAGAGGCTATGTCAAAAGCTTTTGACACTCTCGGCAGGACTCTTGAAGATATGATGGTGGATTTTGATATTGTTGATGATGATGTTTTGCAGGCTTCAGAAATAACCGCCGAAGGCTCTATGAGCATTGGCAGAGCGAAATATAAACACATTATCATTCCTGAAGGAGCGTTTATTCCCGATGCCACAAAAAAAGCATTGAATCACTTTATTGAATGTGGTGGCAGAGTATCTTATGAGCTTTCAAAGCTCACTCCCGTAATCCAAGTTGATGGTAGTGGCTTAAGAGCAATGCACAGAAAAGCAGAAAATGCAGAAATTTTCTGTTTGTTCAGAGAAGGTGGGGGTAGTGGCGATTATCAGATTCACTTACCCTCGTCAAAGGGTTATCTTCTACATTTGGAAGATGGTAAATTACACCATTTACAAGCTGAAAATGGTGTTTTGAAGCTCTCACTCCAAATAGGTGAAACAGCTGTTATATTGCTGACAGAGGAAAACCTGAATGCAGAAAACAAAAAAGAATTTAAAGAGATTTTTGGAATTCAGAATGACTTTCTGTTCAGCAAAGAAACAGAACTCATTTTCAATGAAAACGGCTTCGAGAATATAGAATATTCTGATAAAGCAGTTCCTGTTACATTAGGTGATTGGTCTTATTTAATTGGTAGCGCTTACTCAGGTAGCTGTGTTTACGAAACAACGTTTACACTCCCTGATGAAAAAGCAGGCAAAGAAGGCGAAATTAACCTTGGCGACGTGCATTTCGTAGCTTCTGTATATCTCAATGACCAATTTTTAGGAACGTCTTTGGCTGCTCCGTACAGCTTTAAAATACCTGACGGCTTGCTGTGTAAAGAGAATAAACTTAAAATAATTGTAACCAACACGTCAGCAAACCGGTATATTCACACCGATTATTTTGATAAATGGAATATGCAAGATTTATCTCCGTATTTTGATGGTGAGAAGGAGTATGCGAAGGATTTTGTATCAGGTGGGTTATACGGTCCCGTTGTGTTATATACAGAATAATTTTGGTGTTCTTTAGTGAAATAATTTGTAAAAAAATAAGCCCCTCTTTATGATGGGGAAATCTATGTGGTGATAATATGATAAGCTTTAAACAAAATAACGAAATTACATACGATGATAAAGAATTAATGGAAGAAAATTCCTTTATCGGTGCAGAGATTGAAAAAACGCCCGTTCCGATTTTTGACGAAATAAAGAGTAAGCTTCCTCAACCCATATGGGAAAAGCACGAGGATTACCTTGATTGCTATTGGAAGGCTTGGGAGATTGCATTTAAAAATCTCTATCAACCTAAAGAGGGCACAGGCTTTATCACAAACTACATCGATGCTGCTTTTAACGGTTGCATTTTTATGTGGGACTCTGCATTTATGCTTATGTTCGGAAAATACGCCGACAGAATTTTCAAATTCCAGAAAACTCTTGATAATTTTTATTCTCATCAACATATTGATGGCTTTATCTGCCGTCAGATTGAAGAGGATACAGGTAACGATGTTTTTGCCCGTCACGACCCTGCCTCAACAGGTCCCGAGGTTATGACCTGGTGCGAATGGGAATATTATCTCAATTTCGGTGATAAAGAAAGATTGGCAAGGGTATTTCCTTGCCTTGTGGCTTATCATCAATGGATGCAGGAGCATTTTACCTGGCGTGATGGCACATATTTCTCATCAGGCTATGGTTGTGGAATGGATAATTGCCCAAGACTTGATGAAAAGTATCACGTTTGCTACAGTCACGGCCATATGGTATGGGTAGACGCTTGTATGCAGGAGCTTAACGCTTGCAATCTCCTTATAAAGATGGCAAAGGAATTGGGAAGAGAAGAATTTATCCCCGAGCTCCAACAGGAAAGCGAACATCTCTTTAAGGTTATAAATGAAAAGCTTTGGGACGAAAAAACACAGTTTTATTACGACCTTAAAAATGACGATACCTTTAACGGTGTTAAGCATATAGGTGCTTTCTGGGCACTTCTTGCAAAATGTGTTCCCGAAAGCAGAAAAGAAGGCTTTATTGCTCACCTTAACAATGAACAGGAATTTAAAACCGAGCATAGAGTTCCCACGCTTTCAAAGGACCACCCTGAATATAACGAAAAGGGTGGTTATTGGTGTGGTTCTGTTTGGGCACCAACAAACTATATGGTTTTAAAGGGTCTTGACTCTTACGGGAAATATGACCTTTCCTATGAAATTGCATGTACTAACCTTGATGCAGTAGTTAGTGTATTTAAAGATACAGGAACTGTTTTTGAAAATTACTCACCCGAAAAAATTGAGGGCAAATTTATGAGGGGTAGCTCATCTTTACCTGATTTTGTCGGTTGGACGGGAATTATCCCCATTACAATTATGTTTGAATATGTTTTCGGCATTAAGCCGGATGCGGCAAACAACAAAATCATCTGGCACGTAAATCGCCTTGAAAAGCACGGAATTGAAAAATACCCGTTTGGTACAGATGGTGAATTAACACTTATTTGTGAAAAAAGCAACTCACCCCAAGAAAAGCCAAATGTAACAGTAAAATCTAACATACCTGTTACTGTTGAAGTTATATGGGGAGATAATAAAGAGATATTAGAT
>JAZSJL010000123.1:0-5691 GCA_045534355.1 Acutalibacteraceae bacterium | reverse complement strand
CTTCCTAAGACCGCTTGGCCTCCGACTTGATATAATTTTTAAGAAAATTTTTAAAAGGAGATGTTCTTTTATGAAAAAGTTTTTTAGCGAATTTAAAGAATTTATTGCAAGAGGTAACGTAATTGACCTTGCTGTCGGCGTTATTATAGGTGGTGCTTTTTCAAATATTGTAAAAAGCCTTGTTGAAAACATAATAACTCCTCTCATTTCTTTACTTACAAAGAATGTTGCATTAGCAGAGAAATTTGTTACTCTCGATGGTTCAGAGTACGCAACACTTGCAGAGGCAACAGAGGCAGGTGCAGCAGTTCTCAGCTACGGTGTGTTTGTTCAGGGCGTTATTGATTTCATTATCACAGCTTTCGTTATTTTCATTATGGTTAAGGTTATTAATAAAATCAGAGCCAATGGTAAAAAGGAAGAAGCTGTTGAAGAAGCACCAACAACAAGGGCTTGTCCTTTCTGTAAGAGTGAAATCGCTATCGATGCAACACGTTGCCCGAACTGTACATCAGAAATCCTTGCAGAGGTTGAATGATTAAATGGGTAAATTAAGATATTTTGTTGCTTTGTGGGCAGCAAAGCTTGTGTATGCTTTGTTGCGTGCTTTGGGCAGAAATGCTACCATGTACCCGGGCTATATTGCTTTAAAGATTTGTCCTGATTATCTTGGTAGAACAAAAAAATCCCCTAATGTAATCTGTGTTACAGGTACAAACGGTAAAACTACAACAACCAATATGGTCGCTGATATTCTCAGTGAAAGTGGAATGAATATTGTTTCCAACAGATATGGCTCAAATATCAACACAGGTGTTGCAACAGCGCTTACTCACAGCGTGAGCGTGTTTGGTAAGCCCAGGATAGATGCACTTGTGCTTGAGGTGGATGAGCGTTTTTCAAGACTTATTCTTCCGTTTATAAAGCCTGATTATTTGGTTGTTACAAATCTTTTCAGAGATTCTCTTAAAAGAAACGCACACCCTGAATACATCTTTAGTATTCTCGACACATACGTACCAAAAACAACAAAGCTTGTTTTAAATGCAGATTGCCTTCAATCCTCACAGCTTTTAAAGGATAACGAGAGAGTTTATTTCGGTATAGATAAATTAGATACCGATGTTCAGGAATGTGTAAACCTTATAAATGACTTTTCTATTTGTCCTGTTTGTGATGAGAAGCTTAAATTTAATTATTTAAGGTATCACCATATAGGTAGCGCATACTGTCCGAAATGTGGCTTTAAGTCATATGAGGCACAATACAGACTCACAAATATTGATTACGAGAATAAAACAATTACTATTAAAAATGGTAATTGTGAGGATGTTTACCCTATGGTGAACAGAGCTATCTACAATATTTACAACGAGCTTGCAGCAATAACTGTATTGTCAGAGTTTGGTATTGATAAAAAAACAGTAATGGCTCATATGAGTAGCATAAGCGTTACCCAAACTCGTTATAAAGAGCTTAAGGCAGGTAAAACAGAGGTCATAAGAACAATGGCAAAGGGACAGAATTCTGTTTCCTGCTCCAGAACATTGGACTTTGTAGGTCACGAAAGTGGACCTCGTTCTGTGTTTATTATGATTGATGATTTGTTTGAGCGCCGTGACTCATCTGAATTTATGGGTTGGATATACGATGCTGACTTTGAATTTTTGAATACACCTGATATTAAGCAGATTATTCTTGCAGGTCCTCGTTGCTTTGACTATAAGCTTCGTTTACTTATAGCCGGTATAAGTGAAGACGTAATCCTTTGTGAGGAGGATGAATTCAAGGCTGTTGATATTATGGACAAGGATATTGACAAGCTTTACCTTCTTCACGATACCTCTACCTACGACCTGGCTTGTAAGGTTGAGGAAAAAATAGTTACTGTCTTTAGTGCAGCGCAGAATTCGAAGGGCGGTGAACAATAATGAAAATAGAGGTTTTATATCCTGAAATTTGTTGTTTGTTCGGCGACAAGGCGAATATGCGTTACTTCGAAATGTGTTTGCCTGAGGCAGAGTTCATTAAAACTCCTGTTAGCGAAATGCCTTTGTTTTTAACAGAGGATGTTGATATGGTTTACCTCGGCTCCTGCAGTGAATCCAATCAGGAGAAAATACTCTCAAGGCTTATGGGGAAGAAGGAGAGAATAAAGGAGCTTCTCAATAAGGGTGTGATTTTCCTTATGACAGGCAACTCCTTTGAAATAATGGGTAACTATATCCAAAAAACAGACGGAGAGAAAATCTCTGCTTTAGGCATTGTGGATTTCTATGCCGAGAGAACTATTCCCAAGCGCTACAACTCCTTGTTCTTAGGTAAGTTCAACGGTATGGAAATTGTAGGCTGCACCAGCCGTTTTTCACATAGCTACGGTATTGGTGAAGGTGATTCCTTCATTGATGTTACAAAGGGCTACGGCTCCTGTGTAGGTGCCCAAAAAGAGGGTATTAAATATAAAAACCTTTTCGGTACGTATCTTTTAGGGCCATTCCTTATACAGAATCCTCATTTTACAAAGTATCTTATGGAGCTCCTTGGTGTAGAATCTCCAAAACTTGCCTTTGAGGAGGATGCCTTCAGGGCTTACGACGTAAGACTCCGGGAGTACAAGCGAGATATAGAATTTAACTAAAATAAAAAATCCTGTTTCGTAAAAGAAACAGGATTTTTTTACTGATTTATTAAGTGTTTTTTTCAGTACGTTCTTTTTTCATGCTCTTGTTAACAATTATGTTAAGAATAACGTTGAGCGTGAAAAGTGCTATACCTACAAACAAGCCGAATTGAACGCTTCCGTCTATAAACACTGCAGAGCTGTTTCCGATAATACCGGTAGCAGCAGTAAAGAATATACCGGGCAAAATAAAGCAAAGGTCAGATAATACGCAAAGTACAACGTTTGCTCCTGCCTTTAAGGATGGTGCCTTTATTAAAATAAAAATAAAGTTTAAAACACCGAAAATAACTGCAAAATATAGTAGGAATACTGATAATATAAGAAGAAGTGAAGCAATGCCAAGGTTGTCTGCAGTAGCCAGGCTTATAAGCGAGCCCCAGTTAAGCGTAAGAAACTTGTTTAATGTAAAATCAAGCAAAGTGAAGCTTTGGTCGGCTCTGCTTAAAAACGGAAGGGTAATTGAGTAGCTGGCTAAAGGCAGTACCAGAGCTACCAAGGGGAGGAAGGTGCATACGAATCTTATGATTCTTATTTTGCTGCCGAATAAAGCACTTTTGAAATTACCTGTAAATTTTCTGAACTTAACCCAGGCAACCTCTGCGTTTTTAGCATCCTCTTCCAATCTTTCTTCCCAGTTGAAGTTAGGAATATTAGCTCCGCAATGAGGACACTCTGCTTTAATATCCCAGAAATTAAGGATTGCATAGCAATTAGGACACAATGCCAAAGCAAATCATCCTTTCAATTAATAGTCAAGTACACGAAGAATTGATTTAACGTCAATAGGAAGCGCTTCAATAACCTCTCTTGCTTCCTTTTCACGAATAGCAGGGGTGATGAATGCAATCTCGTTCTTTGCTTCGCCATCACGGTGGAGAATAACAGGTGATTCAAAAGCACCGTTTACTGCATTGAATGCTGCTATGTAGTCATCTGTTTGGGCTCTTACGTAGAGAGCGCCACAGTTAAGGTTAGGTGCAATAACATAATTGTCCTCTGCAGGGCCCCAGCCAAAGGCTTTTCTTCTTGCTGTGTGCTTTGCACAGTCAATAATATCTGCAACAACTGCACTTGCTGTGGGGAGCTTACCTGCGCCCTTGCCGTAGAATACAACATCACCTATAGCGTCACCACGTACAAGTATTGCATTAAATACGTCGTCAACAGATGCAAGCTGGCTGTGGTTCTGTATAAGTGAAGGACCTACAGTAATAATAATTTTACCGTCATCGTTCTGCACAGCTCTACCAATAAGCTTTATAACGCCACCCCAGTTTTTAGCATATGCAACGTCTTCAGGAGTTATTTCTGTGATACCTGCAGTTTCAACTGCATCCGGATATACGTGCTTGCCAAAGCAAAGAGATGCAAGTATACAAATTTTTCTTGCTGCATCGTGGCCAAGAATATCGGCAGAGGGGTCACGTTCTGCATAGCCGTTGTCCTGAGCGAGCTTGAGTGCATCCTCAAATGCCATATTATCTTCAATCATCTTTGTAAGAATGAAGTTTGTAGTGCCGTTAAGGATACCTGCGATTTCGCAAATCTCGTTAGCAGCAAGGCATTGGCTGATTGGTCGGATAATCGGAATACCACCACCAACACTTGCCTCGAACAAGAAGTTTACATTGTTTTCCTTTGCAAGCTCTAAAAGCTCATAGCCCTTTGCAGCAACAAGCTCCTTGTTTGAGGAAACAACGCTTTTACCTGCCTTGAGGCAGCTTGAAACATATTCATATGCAGGGCTTGTACCACCCATACATTCTACAACAATGCCAACAGATGCATCATTTAAGATATTGTTGAAATCCTTTGTAAAGTATTTACCAAGCTCGTGGTTTGAAAAATCACGAATATCAAGTATGTATTTAATCTCGAGAGAACTTTGAGTGCTTTTTGCAACAATGCTCTTCTGATTTTTAATAAGAAGCTCTGCAACACCGGAGCCGATTGTGCCAAAGCCCATTATAGCAATTTGCATTTTTAAACCCCCATGGTAAAGTAATATTTACCATTTTACCACATAATATCAAGATAATAAAGAGAAAAATGAAAAATAACTAATATTTTATTAAAATTTGTAATATGTAATTGTATTATTTTAAATAATGGTTTAAAATATATGGTAAATATTAACTCGAAATCAGATAGGGGGAGCTAAAGTGGATAAAGCAATAGCTGACAGAAAATCATTTATAGTGAATTTCGTTTATTTCGGGATTATTATAGGATTGTATTACTTTATAGTAAAGTTTGCCTTCGGTTATGTATTCCCGTTTATATTTGCAGCAGTTCTGGCAATATTTTTGCAAACACCTGTAAGATTCATAAGCAAAAAGCTAAAAATAAAAGACCATAGCTTCGTTTCAACGTTGATGGTTTTATTAATTGTAATTTTATCGGTAAGTGCTGTGTATCTTTTGGTCAGTGCACTTTGGGGAGAGATTAAGGAGCTTATAGAATATCTGACAGGTCGCTTTAAAACTGTTGATGATGTTGTCGGCGTTGTGGAAACCTGGGCGCGAGATTTTGCCTTGAAGCTTCCTAAAGGCATAGGCTCTGCATTGGGCTTGAAAATAGATGAGTTCTTTTCTGATTTTTCTTTGGAGGAAATAAGCTTTGATGCAGATATGCTTTCAACTCCCATTAATGGAGCATGGGGCTTTGTCAAGGGCTTGCCATCATTTGTTATATCAATACTGGTGACAATTATTTCTTGCTTTTTTATGACATCAGAGTACGATATTATCAGAGATACTATCCTTGGTATTCTTCCAACAGAAAAAGGCAAAAGGCTTGTTAAAGCAAAAGGGACAATAACAAAGGGTATCGGTAAGCTTGTTAAGGCTTATGTAACTATTATGCTCATAACCTTTACAGAGGTTTTTCTGGGACTTACTCTTATGAAGTTAATTGGTGTTTACGATGGTGGATATATACCAATTATTGCTTTTGTTATTTGCATAGTAGATATAATTCCTGTTTTGGGTACGGGTACGGTTGTTATA
>JAZSJL010000331.1:0-9765 GCA_045534355.1 Acutalibacteraceae bacterium | reverse complement strand
ACAAATGCGACCTCGTAGATGACCCCGAACTTCTCGAACTCGTTGAAATGGAAGTTCGTGAAACTCTTGATCAGTACGAATTCCCCGGCGATGATACTCCCATCATCAAAGGTTCTGCATTCCAGGCTCTTGACAGCGCTTCAAATGACCTTGCAGACCCCGTATATGCTCCTATCCTTGAGCTCATGGATGCAGTAGATAGCTACATCCCCACTCCCGACCGTATGGCAGACCTTCCCTTCCTTATGCCCGTTGAAGACGTATTCACAATCACAGGTCGTGGTACTGTTGCAACAGGTAGAGTTGAACGTGGTCAGCTTAAAGTTGGTGACGAACTCGAAATCGTTGGTCTTAAAGAAGAAAGCAGCAAGACTGTTTGTACAGGTGTTGAAATGTTCCACAAGCTCCTCGACTATGCAGAAGCAGGTGACAACATCGGTGCTCTTCTTCGTGGTGTTGACAGAAAAGGTATTGAACGTGGTCAGGTTCTTTGCAAACCCGGTTCAATCAAACCCCACACAAAATTCAAAGGTCAGGTTTACGTTCTTTCTAAAGACGAAGGTGGCCGTCATACACCTTTCTTCAACAACTACAGACCTCAGTTCTTCTTCAGAACAACTGACGTTACAGGTACTATCTTCCTTCCCGAAGGAACAGAAATGTGCATGCCCGGCGATAACGTTGAGATGACAGTTGAACTCATCACTCCTATCGCTATTGAAAAGGGTCTTCGTTTCGCTATCCGTGAAGGTGGTAGAACAGTTGGTTCAGGTGCAGTTACAGATATTATCGAATAATTTTATTCAATAATTTCTATATTCACTGAATATTTCCGCAAGGACAGCTTCGGCTGTCCTTGTTTTTTTGTTATTTTTGGATTTATCATCTTGTGAATAGGTTAACTGGTTTTGATAATACTATTTTTATGATTAAAAAAGATTTGATTGTAAAAAGATTTATCAAACTATTATCGTGGTTGCTTGTGGGGAGCTTTCTTTTTTTAACTGCAACGGATATGTATATTAAAAATTATGGTGATATAAGTGGAAATTTGCCCTCGGAAAGCTTTATTCGCGAAACTGAAGCGGTAGGGTATATTTATAAAAAAGAAGAAGATTCAGTCAGGTTAATGACATACAATCTTCTTTCTGATTCTTTAGGGTTTGCTGGTACAGATGCAAGTGAAAGGGCGGGGGGAGTTTGTAAAATTTTAGAGTCCCTTTCACCTGATATAATAGGATTTCAAGAAATGAGCCGTAAATGGTTTGTGGCAGTTAAAAGTAATACTGATTATAAATTTATTGACTTTTTCAGAACAACCCTATTCGGCACAATGACAACCTTAGCTTTTGACAGTAAAAGGGTGGATTTGCTTTTTAGCGGTGAAAAAACCTTTTCAGTTGGCGGTGATTCAAGGTTAAGAAGAATGGTCTGGGGTGTTTTCAGTAATAAAAAAGATGGGAAAATTTTTGGCGTAGTAAATATTCATTTTGATTTATCAAAGAAAAATCAGTTTTCGTCGTTTGATGATTCGTTGCAGATGTCACAAGCACTTGAAACCACACGTTTTGTTAAAGAAGTGATTGACACTTTAAAATGTCCTGTATTTATTTTAGGGGATTTTAACGTTAAGCAGAGCACTGTTGAAAAAATCTCACCCGTTTATGAAATACTTGATTCTGTTTTTTATAATGCAAAAAAGTTTGCTCAAAGTGTTTCAGTTGGGAGCTCACCTCAATCAGTAACATCAAAAAATGACCACGTGTTTTATTTTGGTAATGTTTCAATTGAAAGGTATTGCGTGTTATCAAATGAAAGCTATGAAACCTTGAGTGACCATTATCCGATATTTGTTGATGTGAACTTAAAAAAATAAAGCAGACAGAGATTTGAGTTTCTCTGTCTGCTTTTTAGCTTATTTCTTCTTTACCTTATTAAGCATTGCGTTTACTTCGAGGATTTGCTCTTTTGTAAATTTTCCGCCTAACATCATAAAGGTACGTTTTATTGTAAAGCCTTTCACCATACCGTACATAGATTTAATCATATCTTTTGTAATTTTATCAAAGCTGAAGCCCATAACCTCGGCTTTGCCGTCTTTTGAGCCCTGTGACATAACTTTTTTCATAAGCATCAATAATTTGAAAAGAGCAATTTTACCACCGAAGGTCTTCATAATATCACCGATTGTATCGTTGATAGAATAGAAACCGTCGGGAGTTGTGATTTCAAACCAGTTAATAACCTGATTTTCTTCCTTCATTATATACTCCTCATTTGGAGTATCAACCTTGTTGATTGTTGCTGTGTCGCTAAGCTCACCGGCTCTTGCTTCAATTGTAGAGGTGCCCTCATTCTTAACCTCAAAGTAGAAGAACGGGAACGCCCCCTTAGCTTGTTTTCCTACGCTTGCGCCGTTAACGAAAAGCTCAACCTCAGGGCAGTTGGAGTAAACAGTTACCCTTGTAACGTCCTCAACTCTGTCAATATAACGCTTTGAGCAGATGTGAACCATTGGTTCAGGATTGAGCCAAGCCTTGTATGCATAGAAGGAGTCCTTCTTGTACTCACGGTCAAAGGTGATAAGACCCTTGTGGTTCATACCGTTTTCGCCACCCTCTGCACGAGCATCTGCAGCAAAGTCAAACATATTCCAAACGTGTGTTGCCCAGATATATGGACGAACAGCAATCTGTTTAATAAGCTCCTCGTGGTAGTAGCTCTGGTATTCCTCTGTGTAATCGCCCTGTGTAGGTGTAGAGGTGTGCCAGTTGAGAGCTTCGCAACCATATTCACTTAAGCCGATGGCCTTGTTTGGATATTTCTTGTGGAAATCATCGAACCATTTTCCGTTCATATCTGTTGTGCCACCGTACCAACCGAAGTAGTGGTTGTAGGAGAGCACGTCGCTTATGTGAACGTACTCATTATCCATTGAGCACATTGTAACTGTAGCAATAGTTGTAAGTCGTGTTGGGTCCATTTTGTGCACAAGGTCGTTAAGATCCTTGTGGTTTTTAATAAGGTGTGGGTCGTCTGCACCTGCAATGGTAATTTCGTTTGAAAGACCCCAGAAGCAGATTGATGCATGGTTGTAGTTTTGTGCTACAAGCTCTGTCATCTGGCTGATTGTGTTATCGTAGCCACCGTGCATATGGCGGGAAATGTATGGTATTTCTGCCCATATAACAAGACCCTTTTCGTCGCAAAGGTCATAGAAATACTGGTCGTGCTGGTAGTGTGCAAGACGGATTGTGTTTGCACCAACCTCACAAATAAGCTCTATATCTCTCTTGTGGTCCTCCTGAGAGAGTGCATTACCCTTGTTTGGATAATCCTGGTGGCGTGAAACACCACGAAGAGGGTATTCCTTACCATTGAGAATGAAGCCTTTTTCAGGGTCAACGCTAAAGTAACGGCAGCCGAAACGGTTGCACACCTCATCAATTTCTTCACCGTCTTTTACAAGAGTTGCCTCTAAGCAGTAAAGATATGGGTCTTTAATACCGTTCCAAAGGTGAACGCTTTCGATTGTTAAAACAGCCTCTGTATTATCTCCGTCAACAGTAGCTGACTTAATAACCTCATCGCCCTCATAAATTTTGTATGTAACACTTGTACCTGCAGGGTTCTTAATATATGTTTTAACAGTAACCTCTGCATTGTCTCCCTTAACAACAGGCGTAATCTGAATACCGGGTGCACCGAAATACTCAAGGTCAAAGTGAGAATCAGGTACGCTTACGATTTTAACTGAACGATAAATACCACCATAGAAGGTAAAGTCTGCTACCTGTGGATAAATTTCCTCGTTAGGGGAGTTGTCAGCAGAAACAACAAGAAGGTTTACTTCATTAATAGCCTCATTTGGAATAAGCACTCTGAAGCGTGAGTAGCCACCGTGGTGGATTGCAAGTGACTTGCCATTCCAGAAAACCTCTGCAGAGGAGTTTACAGCGTCAAATTCAAGGTAGTTCTCTTCACCTGTGAGTTCACTTTTGCTGATTTCCTTTGCATAGTAGCATTTCTTTCTAAGGTAGTCTCCACCACCATCCTGACCGTCTGTACCATTCCAGGTGTGTGGAAGATTTAAAGCCTCCCAGTCAGTAGGGAGAGTAGCAGGTACTTGTGTAGCTGTGCTTGAAAAAAGCCAATTGCTGTTAATAACGTTAACGTTTCTCATATTATAACCTCTTTCTGTTTGAAAGCTTTTGTCTTAAGCTTCTTGATGGTGAGAATAAAACAATAAGTGGGAAGAATTCAAGTCTTCCGAAAAGCATATCAAAAATAAATACTATCTTTGAAAAATTACTAAAGCCACTATAGTTTGAGAAGGGACCACCGACAACGGCTGTTGATGATGGGTCAATTATTTTGGGGCCAAGGTTAGGACCTATGTTGTTAAGTGTGGCAATAACACCTGTTATGTTTGTTGTCGTATCTCCGGTATCAAAGGATACAAGCAACAAGGATAAACAGAATATTGCCACATATACAATGAAATACGCCATTGTGCCTCGAATAGTTTCGTCCTTAACTCGGGCACCGTCGTATTTTAGTACACGCACGTTTCTCGGGTGAGAGACGGTGCGAAGCTCCTTGGCTGCATATTTAACAAGTAAAATAACTCTTGAAACCTTGAAGCCACCACCTGTGCTTCCTGCACAAGCACCTATGCACATAAGCATAATAAGGATTGTTCTGCTTAATTCAGGCCATTGATTAAAATCTATTGTGGAAAAGCCTGTGGTTGTCATTATTGAGCTGGACTGAAAGGCAGCGTGTCGTACAGCATCACCGATACTCGAAAACTGACTGCTGATATTTATAGAAATCAGGACTATAGATGCAGTAAGTATACCCAGGTACGTCCATAGCTCCTCGCTCTTAACAACATCGCCGAAGCGCTTAATCAGAAGCAAGAAATATATGTTGAAGTTGATGCCAAAGAGTGTCATAAATACAGTTAAAACAATCTGGCAATAAGGGGAGTAAGAGGCAATACTGTCATTAAGCACGCCAAAGCCACCTGTACCTGCTGCACCAAAGGCGTGTGTAACACTCTCAAACAGCGACATACCACCAAGCTTGAGAAGAATTATACACATTACCGTAAGCACAAGGTAAATAAGGTAAAGTATACGTGCAGTTTTGTTGGATTTTGGAACAAGCTTTCCTACGCTTGGGCCGGGGCTCTCTGCCTTCATAAGGTGAATATCGCCACCACCTCGTGAAAGGGGGAGCACAGCCATAATGAAAACAAGAACACCCATACCACCAATCCAATGGGTAAAGCTTCTCCAAAAGAGGAGTGAATTACTCATTGCTTCAACGTTTGTGAGAATACTTGCACCGGTTGTTGTGAAGCCCGAAACTGTTTCAAATAATGCATCTGTGAAATTTGGAATTTCTCCACTGATAAAAAACGGCAGAGCACCAAAAAGACTCAGCACAATCCAGCCTAAGGCTACTATAACAAGTCCGTCACGGGCGTATATGGTTTTATTTTCAGGCTTAAACTTTGTGAGTATAAAGCCTATCAGGTATAGTAGGAAAATGGTAAACAGAAAAGCAAGAGGTGTGTTGGCTTCGCCATATATACGTGTGATGATAAGTGGAAGTATAAGCAGAATACCCTCACAGAGCATCAAAAGCCCTAACACATATGCAATCATTCTTTTATTCATATGCCTTTATTTCACTCCAAAATATCGTCGAGTCTGGAAAGTCGCTCTGTAGAGGTTACAATTACAACCGTGTCACCTACCTGTAAGCTGTCGGAGCCCTTGGGTATAATAACCGTTTTGCCTCTTGTGATTGAGCCTAAAAGTATGTTCTTTCTTATATTTAAGTCGTTAAGGGTTTTGCCTATAAGTGCACTTCCCTCGTGTACCTCAAATTCAATAGCTTCGACCTTGTTGTTTATAATTCGTGTAAGCTGTTGAACGTCATTTCTTTCGTTGCCGGATTGTATAGCACGAACGTTTTTAAGAATAATATCGGCAGTTGTAAATTTAGGATAAACAACGCTGTCTATATCAAGTGTTTTAATAACCTCTCTGAATAGCGTGTGGTTAACCTTTGTAATGGTTTTAATTTTAGGGGAAGCGTTTTTTGCAAAAAGTGAAAGAACAATATTTTCTTCATCTATACCTGTAAGGCAAATGAATGCATCTGCTTCCAGGAGGCCCTCTTCAAGGAGAAGCGAGCGATTTGTTCCGTCGCCGTGTACAATATTTATGCTTGGGAACATATCACTTAAGTTTTTAGCAATATCAAGATCCTTTTCGATAATGGTGGTATTAACGCTTATGTTACTTAAGGATTTGGCAAGGTACATAGCAATCATACCACCACCTATAATCATAATATTTCTGATATCGTGGGTTTTGAAGCCGATTTGCTTAAAAAATTCGGGGGCTGTTTTTGTTGCTGTAAGCACAGCTAAGGTGTCGTTTTCCTGTATAACAAAATCACCGGATGGTATAAAAACCTCATTGCCACGCTCTACTGCACAGGCAAGTGCTTGTGTTTTTAGTCTGGAGAAGGAATCTTTTATAGCCTTGTTGGTAAGTGAACAGTTTTTGTTTGCTACAAAGCTGAGAATATCAACCTGGTCGTGCCCGAAAAATGTAACGTTTCTTGCTGTAGGGAATTTAAGTATTCTTTGAATTTCGGCAGCAGCCTCCCTTTCAGGGTTAACTGCCATGGTAAGACCCAGGCTGTCCTTTATCAATTTTAAATCATTGCTGTATTCAAGGTTTCTTACTCTTGCAATTGTGCTTTTTGCACCTAAGTTTTTAGCAAGTAAGCAGGTGAGTATATTAAGCTCATCGCTTCCCGTAAGAGCAATAAGCATATCGCAATCACCAATACCGGCATTTATAAGTGTTTTGGAAACAGCTCCGTTTCCTATAACACCAATAACGTCAATATCCTGAAGAGTATCGTTTATAACATCTTCGTTTGTGTCGATGATGGTGACGTCGTGGTTTTCGCCTACAAGCTGTTCTGCAACGGTGTAGCCAACCTTACCTATGCCTACAACGATAATATTCATTGTGTATTCCGCCTTTCGACAAAATCATTATAAAGGTTAAAGTGTTTAAAATTTATTTCAAACAAATCCACCCTATATTATAGTATAACAATCTGTTTAAAGCAAGAAAATCATTATGTAAAAGTGCCACAAATCATATTACAAATTTTGTTTATTTTTGAGGAAAGGCTGTTTTTTCTGTTGAATAGACACAGCTTTTGTGGTACAATTAAGAAAATATTGTCGAATGGAAAGAGAAGATATATGGCAAGCAAAGTCAAAAAAATAACAGCTCTGCTTATGGTAGTGGTTGTAATATATTTAACAGCCTTAAGCGCCATTGCTGTAGTTGACCACAACGGCACAGGTGGCTTGAAGGTAATAAACGCTTCAGACGGTCTGTTGCTTACTTGGGATGCAGTTTCCGGAGCAAAGGGCTACAGAGTGAATAAATACGACCCCATTACAGGCAAGTGGAGTCTTGTAATTGGTGTGAAAAGCAACAGGTACCACGATACACGAGTAAACAACGGACTTGAGTATACCTACAAAATCAGCTACGTGAATTCAAGTGGTAACGTTGTTACGTTCAAGAAAACAGTAAAACAGCTATGTCTTAAGGCTCCTAAAATCACGTTATCCTGTACACCCAATAGTGTTATGGTTGTGTGGAATACTTTTTCAACTGCTTCCCAATACAGGGTTTACCGTAAAGCTGTGGGGGACAAGCAATGGCAATGTATTAAGGTTGTAAACGATAAAACACAGAATTACATAATGGACTATATGGTCAAGCCCGGTCAAAGCTACACCTACACCATAAAGCAGGTGAGGGGAGATATACTTGGTAGCTACAGCCTGACAGGCTTCTCTACAAAATATACCAAGGCACCAACAGTAAATTCAAAGCACTCACCTAAAGGCGTTGCGCTTAATTGGACTAATATTAACAGCTCATATTCTTACGTGATAGACCATCGCTCGCAGGCAAACCCAAGCTGGAAAACAATTGCTACGGTTAGTGGAAAAAATACGTATACCTGCCCATATAATAAAATAGATTTCGGTGTTGTAAACTATTTCAGAATAAGGGTGAAAAATACTAATATGGTGTCATACTCCACATCCTTGAACGGTATAGACCCCAATAAGCCTATGGTGGCTCTCACGTATGATGACGGACCCCACGCAACAGTTACCAACAGTATTGTAGGTACACTAAAAGAATATAACGCAAGGGCAACCTTCTTTGTGGTGGGTAGCAGAGTAAACTCCTACAAAACAGCGCTTAAAAATGCATATAACGCAGGGTGCGAGATAGGTAACCATTCCAACGACCACTATATTCTCACAAAATATAAGGCAGCTACAATAAAGGCGCAAATAGATTCCACAAACAATACCGTAAAGGCAGTTACAGGCAAGGCACCCACAATTGTCAGAGCACCGGGTGGTAGTATAAATTCTACAGTTAAGTCAACTGTAAAATATCCTTTGATACAATGGTCTGTAGATACGCTGGACTGGAAAACAAGAAAATCAAGCTCGGTTGTTGCCTCTGTTAAGAGCAGCACTAAGGATGGCTCAATAATACTTATGCACGACCTTTATTCCTCCACAGCAGATGCTACGAAGGAAATAGTGCCCTGGCTCAAATCAAAAGGCTACCAGATGGTAACGGTAACAGAGCTTTTGCAAATAAGAGGTTACGATATGAAGCCCGGCGAGGTTTACTATAACGGATATAAGAAATAATAAAAAAATGGTCTTGTGAAAATTCGCAAGACCATTTTTTGAACAATAGATTATTTTTTTGATTCTTTTTTAGGCTTAAATTTTTTTATTATGACGACACCAGCAACAATACAAGCAATGCCTACAAGAATCTGAAAGCCTGTTACAACAATTGCAAAGCCTGTTGCTCCGTATGTAGGCATATAAGAGTTAATAACAGAGGAAATCTTTGTAACCGAGAACAGAGAAAAAACACAGGTTAAAACCCTGTAAATTCCACATATTATAAGCAGAATACCACCAATCCAGCCATATCGTTTAATAAATGAAGGAAAGTTAATTGTAAGCTTATCAACAAAATTATCAATTGAATCCAGATACCTGTCGGAGAGTGTGCGCCTGTGCTTGAATTCAGGGGGAGTGTACTCCGTTTTAGTTTCATCTAAAAGAAAATCTACAGTAACACCGAAGGTCTCTGCTAATGCCTTGAGCTTTGTAACCTCGGGTAAGGCCTCTCCTGTTTCCCATTTGCTTACAGCCTGACGAGAAACACCGATTTTCTCGGCTAAGCCCTCTTGAGAAAGTCCGTTTCTTTTTCGTAATGAAATAATTTTCTCGTGTAACTTCATAAATTGTTTTCTCCTTTACCGAGATAATGGTTGTGTCTGTTTACAAGTACAATATAACATACCTGCTACGTACAATTCAATAAAGTGTACATTGAAAAAACGCAACCGATGGTTGCGCAAATGACGGAAAATGGTAAATTAACGTAAGAAAATACGGCAAATCCGTACAGAGGCATTAAGTTATAAAAAAATTTATATAGTTATCACATATTTTCTTGAAAATATACAAATACGCCTTGATTTTATTTGCTACATAATGTATAATTCTTTTTGCGTCCAACAGATGGCAATTAGCAGACAGCAAACATCGTTTGCACTCTGCACGTCATTTTTCGCATTTAATACCGGGGTGTGGCTCAGTTT
>JAZSJL010000149.1:0-5267 GCA_045534355.1 Acutalibacteraceae bacterium | reverse complement strand
ATACCCTTACCCATTTTTTCGTGGTCAGGTGCCCAGTCACGAATATCGTATTTAGGTCTGCCACCGTTCCAAGAAATGAGATTTAATTCTCTTGACCAACCGTTTGATGACTCTGAAACTACACCGAATTCTTCCTGAATTTCATACTTAAATTCTGCCATAATAATTCTCCTTTTATTTAATCCAACGAATTGGATTTTTCATACAAGTTAATTATACATATTTTTTATTTAAAAATCAATATATGATATTATTTTAAAAAGCTAAAGCCATTTCGGTGCTTCGCTCTTTCAGTATACTTTCACATATTTCTAAATCCTCGGGAGTGTTTATACCACGAAGGTCGTTGCCATCCTTTGTAAAATAAGCTTCAACCTTTAAACCGTTTTTTACCATAAGCTCCGGTACCTCGGTAACATAGTACTCCTTCTGTACGTTTGCACACCCCATTTGAGGTAATATATCAAAAAGAGATTTACTGTTAAATACCATTACACCGGAAAATAGTTCTTTTATTGTTGCCTGCTCGGGTGTACAATCCTTCCCCTCAACAATACGAGCAAAATCACCATTTTCATCCCGTACAACACGAGCCCAAAGCTTTAAGGCTTCATTTTCAGCTGTCATAATCGTGCAATCAGCACCATTTTCCTCGTGTTGCTCACACATAGCCTTCATTTCTTCGTATCGGAAAAGTGGCATATCACCAAAGGTAATAAGCACATTCCCCTCAAAGCCCCGGAATTCAGGTGCGCATTCCATAACAGCGTGACCTGTACCCATCTGTTCTTTTTGCTCAATGTAGTTGTAGCTGTCACCAAGGTGATTTATAATTTTATCCTTGCCATAGCCAACAACAATATATGTACCAGCTTTATCAGCGAATGAAACGTTATCCAAAACATAGTCAATCATTGGTCTGTCGTTCACAGTAAACATTGCCTTTGGGCAATCTCCACTAACCTTTTGCAGTCTGCTCCCCTTACCTGCAGCAGGTATAATTACTCTTATAGCTTTCATATTTTACTCCAATTTAATAAATTTAAACCACTTTAGCTTTTAGACCTTGTTCATCATAGATTCTCTGCAAAATCCTTTTGATTTCAGGTAGCTTCTTCTCCATATCCTCAAGAAGCTTAAACTGTGTACGAGCTCTGTCAAGATTCTGACCCTGATAATCTATGTGATAATACGTGTCACCATTTATATGGTCCATTAAAAACCTGATACCATCCTCGGCTGTAATTATCAAGGACGATAACGGCAGAAGCTCTAACTCTTCTTTACTTAAAATATCGCCACAAGCCTCTAAATAACCACGTGCATAAGCCTCATAAAGCTCAAGGCTACAGGAAACCTTACTTAAATCCTTTTCGTCATCCTTGGCTGTGTTTGTACCAATCCTCATACTATCACCAAAATCATAAAGTGGTGATGAAGACATAACTGTATCTAAATCTATAATAGCCACAGGAAGGTGCGTTTCCTCATCAAAAAGAATATTGTTAAGGTTGCAGTCGTTGTGGCAAATTCGTGTAGGAATTACACCACTCTCAAGAGCCCGGGTAATTTTACCGAACAGCCCTTTACGAGCACGGATAAAATCAATTTCAGCTCTAACACCCTCAACACGGTTTTCCGGGTTAAGTGAAATTGCATTTTCTAAATCGGAGAATCTGCTTAATGTATTGTGGAAGTTTGGTATAACCTCTTTGATATTTTCAGCATCAAGAGAGCTCATTGCCTTTATGAATCTACCAAATGATACACCGGCATAGTAGAAAACCTTTGTGTTTTCAGGTATATCAAGAGAATAAACGTTATCAAAATATGTCATCATACGCCATACACCGGAGGAATCCTCAAAATAGAGCTTACCGGCTTTAGTTTTACGTAAGGTCTGTACGGCACCACGCTTGTGACTACCGGGCATATTGAGGTTTCGTGATAAATGAGCAGTTGTCAGTTGGAAATTCCCCATCAAAGCATCAATATCGGGGAATACACTTGTATTAATTCGCTGTAAAATGTACTTGTGAATATTATTATTTTCAGAAATTGTTTCGACCCTGTAGGTGCGATTAATATAACCCTTATTTATATGCTCAATGCTTGTAATTTTGCCTTGAATATTAAATTTCTCTGCAATGCTTTGTAAATGCTCCATTTTAATATGCTTCTCCGTTTAGTATTGGATATATTATAACCCACGCAAGTTTTTTTTGCAATATGTGGTAAATTAAATAAATAATCGGGTCCCCGAAGGAACCCGATCTAAAATATTAATAATGCCAATCTATTAACTCTCGTAAAATCATTACAATTTGATTAATTAGATTAGTAAACTCAAAGCTGAAGAAGGAAACAATGTTTGGACCAGGATGCTCCCACTCATCCTCTTCAATCAAAAGATTTTCATCATCTACAAAGTACCCCGGCTCAAGGAAAGCCTTTGTTTTCATTTTTGCATTCATAATATTTCTGCAAGCATCTCGCATTGCCGTGCCAAAGCCTATAGGATCAGCATAGTACTGCATTTTAACAGCAGCAAGGTGGGAAGGCATATTAAGGAACCAAACGCCTGTAAGCATTGTATCATTGCCATTGTATATAGCAAGAACAGGGCTCATATAACCATTACCGATAAAGTTATTTGAATAGTCGGAAACAACGTAGCCCTCATAGCCCCACTCCTTGCGAAGCAAATCAATAAGAAGCTCTGAACATCCACCACACCAATCTGTGCCTATTCTGTTATATGCTGACATAATACCGTGACAGGCGGATTCTTTTACAGGAATTTCAAATGCTTTAAGGTAGATTTCTCGCATTGCCTGTTCATCTGCCCAGGTAAAAATACCTGCACGATTTGACTCTTGGTCGTTCATAACAAAGTGCTTTATTGTAGTAACAAGACCTTGACCCCAGGCACCATCAATTATTTGGGCACCCATTGTACCTGAAATAACAGGGTCCTCTGAGAAATACTCGAAGTTTCTGCCACCCATTGGATTTCTGTGGATATTAACACCCGGTGCATACCAAATGTCCGTACCAATGCTTCTCGCTTCAATTCCCACGCTGTCACCCATCTTGTTAGCAATTGCCTTATTCCATGTACAAGCAATTGCAGTAGCGCACGGGTACGCTGTACCACTATCTGTATAAGAAATACCATGAGCACCCTTAATGCTGGACGGTCCGTCGTTATCCCAAGTCTGTGGCACACCAAGTCTTTCTATTCCGTGTGTCTGGTAGCCACCACGGGTGCATATCTGTACCATTTCGTCAAGAGTTAACTGGTCGAGGAACGGTTCCATAAGTGACTCATCCTCGTAAACATCCTGAAGAGTGATTACTCCTGTGTCATATTTAACACCCATTTTAGGTGCTGTACCGTTCTTTGTTGCAGCAGGATATTTATCTGCTTTTTTGATATCATCTGTTTTAACAAGTGTCCTTGCAGCAGGATACGTACCCTCCGGGTTTGCTCTTGAAAGAATAGTATAGCCGGAATATGCGTCCTCAAAGAGGTTTTTGATTTCAGTACCTGTTGCGCTATCGTTTTTAATTACAACATCTTGGTCGAGAGTGTATGTAAATGAAGCAATATGCTCACGAACATTTTCACCAAGTATAATTTGATAGTCACCTTTTTCAAGCACCCAGGCTTCTCTATCAAGCCAATCATAGGATGCCATATCGTTTATATCATATTTAACTGTGACTACTTCACTTTCACCGGGAGCAAGAAGCTTTGTTTTCTCAAATCCACCTAAAGCAATAGCACTCTTTTCAATTTTGCCTGTGTACGGTGCACTGTAGTAAATCTGAACAGTATCCTTACCACTTACAGTACCTGTATTTGTAACCTTAACCCGGGCGCTGATTTCACCATCTTCGGTGCTTGAGGAAACTATTTCCTTTTCAAAGGTTGTGTATGAAAGTCCGTATCCAAACGGAAATTGAACCTTATCCTTTGCAAAGGTTTCAAAGTACCTGTAGCCAACGTAAATACCCTCCTGATACTCAACAAAGTATTCGCCACCATCGTACTCATAGGAGCCGAAATTCTGTGTTGACGGATGGTCATAAATGCTATATGCGACTGTATCTGCAAGTCTGCCTGAAGGGTTTATATCACCATTGAGCATTTGACCGACTGCTCTCATACCAAATTCACCCGGAATCCAAACAATAGCAGCTGCTTTAATGCTTTCGTATTCCTCGAGGAAGCCCATCTCCATTACGTTACCGATATTGAAAAGCACAATAACATCTGTGAATGTTGTAGCAACCTTTTCAACCATCGCTCTTTCATTTTCGCTTAATGCAAGTGTTTCAGGTGTAAGGTCAGAGTTCTCTGCACTTGTTCTGCCAATGACTATAATAGCAGTCTCAGAAAAAGCCTTTGCTCTTTGTATTACGTCGTCGGTAAGCTTTTCAGGGTCCATTTCGTTCAATGCACTTTTGGCGAACAAAAGCTGAAGCATATTATTAAATACTGTACTACCTGTTTTGAGAATTTCTTCAGAGCTACAGTATTTATCGTAAAGCTTCATAAGCTCAGTGTTATAAGAAATACCAGCCTCGTCCAGCGCCTCGTAGAAGTAAACCGGGTCGTGGGTAGTGATAGCGCCGGAGCCTGCACCACCTAAAAGCGGCACAACAGATGCAGCACCAAAAACGTTCACCTTTTTACCCGAAAGAGGCAAAGAGTTATCTTCATTTTTAAGAAGAACTATACCCTCTTGCTCAATTTCAACAGCAACCTGACTTGACATTGCAACCACGTCTGCCGGAATATTACCACTAACAGCAAAAGCAGGAATAATAAAGCAAGACGTAACAAATACAACGGAAAGTACCATTGCAATAATCTTATTGATTTTTCTCATTGTGCCATCTCCTTGTTAAATTAATATTAACTTTAATTACAATATAACAAAAAGCTTCCACATAATCAATATGTTTTTTACAATATGTACAAATAAAACAAAATACCCTGCACATCTGTCGATGTACAGGGTGTGTAAAAAAATGATTAAATTTTACTGATTATTCCCACTCGATTGTGCCGATTGGCTTTGGAGTGAGGTCATAGAGAACACGGTTGATGCCTTCTACCTCGTGAGTAATACGGTCTGTAATCTTATGAAGAAGTGCATAAGGGATTTCTTCAATTGTAGCGCTCATTGCATCAGTTGTATTAACTGCTCTGATGATTGCCGGCCAACCCTCGTAACGCTTTGAATCTTTTACGCCTA
>JAZSJL010000155.1:0-2386 GCA_045534355.1 Acutalibacteraceae bacterium | reverse complement strand
GCAAATGGCAATTAGCAGATAGCGACAGCCTGACCTTCTTGCACGCCAAAGGCGTGGAGGAAGGGGGACCATTCTTCGACTAAACCATTGTTTTAATAAGCAACACCACGGGTGATAAACTTGTTATTAAAACTATGTTTGGTCGGAATGGTGGATGGTACAAACGCACGAAGCGCAATTTAAAAAAGATATGTAGTGTAGGGTACCACCCACCGTTCCAATTTAACATAATAGTGAAAGAGAGTATATTCCTCGGAATATACTCTCTTTAATCATTTAGCTATTAAAAGAACGGTCCCCAGCCCTCTTGTGGTACCCAAAATTGTTTGCTCGTTGCTCACTTCGCACAATTTTGACCACTGCGCCAACAAACACTCCTTGCATCGCCCACCGGGCGCAGTCGTGTGTGTTGCCCCTATGAACCTTCGATTCACAAGAGGGTCAGGCTTCGCTATTTTTATTATTATGTTAGAAATTTATTTCTCAGCCATCTTTTCACGCTGTGCTAATACCTGATTATGTATATCTTCCTTAGTTTTACCTGTAAGCTTATAGAAGAAGAACGGTACACCTGCAAAGAACATCATAATACCGTGCATAATTGTGTAGAAGAACAGGAGTGTAACCTTTGTATCAAGGCTCTGCACAGGGTTTGGTATAAGGTCTGTGGGCTGAATGTAGCCGATGATTGAGCCCTCACCATAGAGAATAAGAGGAGCAACCGTACTTGCAATTGTACCACTTATAAGGGTTCCTATACCGATAACGAATGGGAAGGATGCATCAAGGCGCTTACCTGTTTTAAGCTCAATTGTTTCAAGCACGTCTGCCTGGAACATACTTGGAAGAAGGTTTGAAGCACCAAACTGCAAGCCGATAAGGAACAGGAATATAATAAACACAACCTGCAAAAGGGCATTTCCTGTTGTAAAGTAGGCGTAGCCAACACCGAATGCAATAATGTTTGCACAAAGTGAGTAAATACCACTTGCAATGTAGAGCTGTCTTGCATCGAACTTCTTTAAAAGGAAGTTGATTACAAGCATACCAACTGCAGTACCGATACCAACAGGGAGCACGAAAAGAATTTTCTTTGATACATCACCAAGTACGGCTGCTGCAATAAATGCTTCCATAAAGGTTGCAATACCACGGAAGCTCTTTAAGAACTCTGAAACGATAATTGTCCAGGCGTATTTGTTTTTAACAACATCAACAAAGCCCTTAAGTGGATTTTTCTTTTCGGCTGTATAAACTGTTCTTTCACGAACAATCTTCATACCGAGGAGAACTGTAATAACACCCACAACGCTACAAAGTGCTGCAGAAATTATGTACTGGAGACCCTCAACGCTTCGTATACTTGTACCCGTTACCATTTCCACAAGTGCAGGGTTATCCTTGCTCCAGATAAGACCTATAACAAGGAGAATAACAATTGGTGCAGAGTTACCGATTGCAGATGAAATAGAACGGAAGGAGAGCACCTGGTCACGCTCTTTAAGGTTTGGTGTCATAACGTTGGCAATCATATTAATTGAGTTACCAAAGGTACAGAACACAGACCAGAGAACTGCAATTGTAATAATGTAAATAAAGAGAATGGTGCCTGAAAGCCCGGGTGGTGCCCAGAAGGAGAGCATCATAACGACTGCCATTGGCACGGCAACCAGCATTGCAATTGGTCTGAACTTACCACCCTTGCCCATTCTTCTGCCATCAATATACATAACTATAAAAAAGTTAAGCACAAAGGGAATGATACCTGTTAACAGGTTGAAAAGAGATGTCTGGTTTTCAGGGAGTCTTAAAACGTTTACAAGGTATGCGCTACGGTTACCACCAACCATACCCGTCATTGTGGTGTAGAAAAATACACCCATTAAATACAGAACAAATTCACTTTTACCAACGTGCTTTTGCTCTGTGGCTACGGTAGAGCCAAGCTGTGGCTCCTTAACCTTTTTGCCCATTACGTCACTTCCTTTTTAATTCGGATTTTTATATTGTGATTTTATCATATTATTTAAAAGACCGTAAGCCCTAATATTAAACAAAATAGTAAGATAATATTTGTAAACTATATAAAATTGTTGACTTTTCAGCATAATTGTGGTAATTTATTTTTAATGAATGGTAATAATTTAAGGAGGCGAAGTAAATGGATTCTATTTTAGGTATTTTGGCAAACCTTTTTGAGGGTTTAGACCTTGAAGCAGTTCTCGGCTCAATTGAGGGCTCTCTTGTGGAATATGGCGTTAGCGTTGTGCTCGATACATTCGCAAGCTTCTTCGGTGGCCTCTTCTCATAATAAGAAAACACAAAAAAGCACCTGCTCAATTGAGTGGGTGCTTTTTTAGTTAGGAATTAGGAGTGAGGAGTGAGG
>JAZSJL010000165.1:0-5072 GCA_045534355.1 Acutalibacteraceae bacterium | reverse complement strand
ATTTAAAAACAGACCTACAACTGCTTGAACAATCCACAAATATGTATATTCGATGTACGCAAGCGCTGTTAGCACAGGCACCACAAAGCCTAAAAGAAAAAGCAGACTATCGAAAATTGCATACTCGTATTCCATTTTAACAAAAACGAATGCTAAAACACCCCACAAAAGAAGCCCTGCTACAGAGAAAATCACCCTTAACCTTGCAGAAAGCTTTTTAAATACAACTGTTTTTTTGTAAGCGTGCTTTTTCCAGTTAAAAAAGGTCATTAATTGCAAAGGGAAGCTCAAAAGAAGTGCAGACGCTGCTGAGCCATATACGCCCATATATGTATATGTGCCTGTGTATACAAGGGCATTTAAAGCACCAATTAGAGCACCTATGCGATTTGCCTCTGATTGAAAGGACATTACAAAAAGCGATACAAACAACGGCACCATAAGTAAGAAGTGTTGCTTACACACAATACCTGCCACAAGAATTGCAACGCCCGTTACCGTAATTATAATTTTTTTAGACGTTTTCATTTAGCCTCTCCAATTTCTGCCTCTGAAAAACCGATACACTCCCTGCCCAGAATGGGGTTTGCTACATCTCTTGCATTGAAGTACAGCCTTAATTTATTGCCACAGCGCACAAGGTGGCTGGCATATACAAACTGCTTCATCCAGTCCTTGCCGTGCACAACCTTCGGCTCTATAAGCATTTTGTTAAACTCAAAATCCAATCCGTTTTCCGAGGTCATTAAGAAAATTGCAGAGTGGCTCTTGCCATCCTTTTCATAAATGCCGTTTTGAATTCCTACGTAGCCGTCGCTTAACTTATACACCTTGATACAGCCACTGCAAAGGTTAAGGTACGGCTTATTCTTATCTGGTGAAACAAGTGGCTTTTCTGAAGAAACGTAGCCACTATCAACGCTGCTGCTCTCGGCATAGGCAATGTGGGTTGGCTCACAGAATTTACAATCCTCAATATAGGTCATTCCACAGGAATAGTAGAGCCTGTTAATATCGCCATCCTGCAAAAGGAATGGGTTTGAAATGGCAATTCCCCTCTCGCTACGCTCAAAATCCCTTGTGTTGCCGATAACAAGCTGTGGCTTTGACCAGTTGAGTAAATCCTTGCTTTTTACAACGAAAATATCTGATTTCCACTTTGCAAGATTCACTAAATTCAAAGCATTAAAAAACAGAGGGCGTATTCTTTCGTAAAAGAGGTAGTACGTATCGCCAATTCTGTTTATATTGGGGCGCATTGCCCTGCCCACAACCTTTTGTAGCCTTGTGAAGCTGATGCCGTCATCACTCACAAATTGGTACACGCCAAGCTGTGTATGTAAAAACATATGATATTTATTATCGTGGCACATATCGGGTGTAAGCAGAGAAGGGTCTGCAACAACCGTAGAGCCACCAAAAGGCTTTATAACAGGACTTTGTGGGCTGACCTTAAATTCTGCCCCAACAACCTGACTGACAGTAAGCTTTTCCATAAGCACCTCTCAAAGAAACTTTTTAAGTAGTTTAATTATAATTCCTTTTTTACTAAATGGCAATAGTGTAATGATTTTATCAAATATCCATTTAATAAAAGATAAACCCTCAAGGATTACCTTGAGGGTTTACAAAAGCACCTTTTTTTGTTTTTACAAGTAAAAATAATATTACTGATATTACTATAGCAAATAAATATATTCTGCATACATAGTTGTATTCCAAAAATCGGTTCATATACATATAGCAAAAACTGTCTGCACCTTCAAGGACCGAATGAGCTATTCGGCCAAAAGGAATAAGTGGTATACCTATTGTAAAAGCGAATATCCAAGATAAAATATTTCCATCATCCATAAACACATGACCAAGAAGTGTTGCAGCAGCAGGTAAGCCCATTCCGATTGTGGCAAAAATATACATGAGTTTTAAATTAAAAACCTTGCCAATAACTGCATACATTTGCAACAAAAAAGGCATTGCAACAATTACTGCCATAGGAATAACAGCACCAAGGTGCAACACACTCCTATCGGCTGTAAACATATCTGCATAGAAGCTTTTGTAAGATAAGCTACCTATAAACCAGAACAAAAACATAGGCACAAAACCAATTGCACCCTCTATAAATTTATTTAAGCGATTCACAAAACCACCTCTTTTTTTATTATATCACCACAAAATTTTCGTGTCAATTCGAGCCTGCTAACCAATGTACATTATTTAAAGGAGTCTTTTGCACTTGACCGATAGATTAAGTTTTGCTATAATTTTCTAACTGACTGTAAAAAAACACCATAAAAGATAATACGGATGTGGCAATATGAACAAGAAAAAAGCTCTTTTAATAGTCAACCCTTGCTCCGGTACTAACCGTAAGCGTATAACTCCAACGGAAATAATTGAACAGCTTTCTCAAGCCGAATTTGATTTCACCGTTGAAGAAACCAAAGGTCCTAACCACGCTACCGAAATAGTAAAGAAAAAGGGCAACAACCACGATATAATTATCTGCTGTGGTGGTGACGGAACTCTTAACGAGACAATAAACGGCGTTTTACAGTTAGACAAGAGAGTACCTGTTGGCTATATCCCATCCGGCTCAACAAACGACCTTGCCACAACGCTGGGTATCTCCTCGGGTGTGGAGCCTGCAGCAAAAATGATTTTAAATAACAAAACCAACACCTATGATGTTGGTCAGTTCCAGGGGAGATATTTTAATTATATTGCCTGCTTCGGTGCAGCCACAGACCTTTCATACTCCACACCACAGAAATGGAAAAACATATTAGGCCACAGCGCATATATGATACACGGCTTTATTATCAGACTTTTTCCTATGCTGGCAAGCTTTAAGCCAACGTATATGAAAATTGAATACGATGGTGGTGTTGTTGAGGATAATGTCTATTATTGTGCTATTTCCAATACAACCTCTGTTGCCGGCCTCGCTAAATATGATGACGTTAAGCTTAACGACGGCGTTTTTGAGCTTCTCATTGTAAAAGGCCTTAAAAGAAACATTGACGCAATAGGCGCCCTCATAAATGTTATTAATAAGGATTATAGTAGTGACAATATAGTATTCACTAAAACAAAGCACCTAAAAATCACCTGCAACGAAAACGTGGCATGGTCTCTCGACGGTGAATTCGGTGGAGAGCACGGCAACGTAGAAATAAGCATAGTAGACGATGCTTACGATATTTATTCGGAAAATGATGCTTTGTTTTTAAATAAAGAACCTGTAAAAAGCTGATACTACACAATTGGTTCCAATAAAAAAGCTCCAAGTCAAAGGACTTGGAGCTTTTTATTGTTTATTCTCAAACAAAGCATATTCTTTTTCAGTACAATTTTTTGCTATATATTCGCTTTTTTCAAAACCTGATTTATTTTGTTTATACGATGCGAGAAGCTCTCTGCTCATATTGGTCATATCTTCTTTTGCAAGGGCTTCATCCACGGTTAAAAGCAACACCTCACTGTTTTCGCAGCTATCTGATTTCGGGTCACCTGAAACATAATCCATTGTAAAAACAGCGCACCATTGTTCTGCTTTAAATTGCATTGAAAACAATTCCTTTGCCTTACAAGTAACGCTTGTTTCCTCAAAAATCTCACGTTCTATGGCTGTTGTGGGAATTTCGCCGGTCTTAACGTATCCACCCGGCAAGAGAATCCTATCCTTTGCTGTACCATAGGTGTGGCGAACAAGCAAAATTTTTCCACCAATCTCAACAATGCCACACACGGCAAAATGCTTTGAATTTTGTTCTGTTGATTTCCTGTTAAATAAACTCATTTAATCACCTGAAAATAATATATCAAAGTCAGTTTAAAAAATCAAGTTAGATGCTTGGGGGTTATTCAGCCAATTTTTATTTTTTGATACCCTTGTAAATATAATACGGCTTTGTGAAAATATAGCTACCTTCTTTTTGGGCTGATTTTAAATCATCAATAAACTCACGGTATTCATCTTTGCTGAGTGCACCTGTATTTTCCTTATAAAGCCAAGCAATATCCAAGCTTAAATCGTAACCGAAGGAGCCCTCTGTATACTGCGTTTCAACAACATTATGAACACTTATGCTACTTTCAAACAAACCACTTTTATTGAAAAAACCATACATTCTTCTGCCAATCCAACTGTCAAGGTCATCCATCCAGGGTTGCTTTGTTACAGCGTAGGCGTGAATTGCTTTTAAAATAAGTTCTTTGTTTTCACCGTTATATACAACACTATCCCAATCACAGTTTACACAAATTACAACGCCATCAGGCTTTAAGATTCTGTAAATCTCGCTGACTAAAAAATCTTTATCCGATACACATTCAAACATATCCTTTGTAAACACAAAATTAAATGTGCTGTCGTCAAAATCAAGCTTTTTTGAGCAGTTCATCACCTTAAGCTCAATAGGACTGCAATACTCAACATCCTTAAACCATTTGTCGGTTACATCCACACCAATGGCAGCTTTGATTTTATTTGGAAATGCCTTTTGAAACTCTAAAAGAAATGTTGCATCCTTGCAGCCTAAATCGGCAATTACTGCATTATCGGGTAAATCTATTTGCTCTGAAATCGCTTTAAATAATGATTTAAATTTAAAATTATTCATATAATTTCCTCCTAATAAAAATACATATAATTTCCACCTAATAAAAATACTGTTAACAGCCTTGCGCCATTAACAGTAACATAAAAGGTAACCTTTTCTCTATCACTATACAAGGCACAAAGCACATAAGCCTGTACCTAATAAAGATACAAGCTATCTTCGTCTGCGTCGCATAGAGATAAAGAACATACCGATTCCTCCTAAAATTTTTATCATACTAACATAAATTGTTTAAATAGTCAACTGCAGGGGAGATTTTATTGTGCGGGGGGGAATTATATAGTTTTCTTTATAACATCAAGTTTGGTCTCTCCTGATGTTGATAGACTTAAATTTATGAGTTTTCACATACTCATACCCTTCAGATTTGCGAATGTAGTCAAAGAAATTCTCGTTAGTATCATCACTCCACAGAGTATCGTTAATACTACGGTTTTCCTCATC